>CAZCXL010000088.1:0-9234 GCA_964502625.1 uncultured Planctomycetales bacterium
ATCCGGTCTTTGGCGCGAATCAGCAAGCCGTGCATGCTGGCGTTGACCGTTTCGCCCTCGAGGGAACCGGCGGCCAGCACCAGCGCGGCGGGAGTCTTGACCGATTGCCGCTCGTGGCGGCGACGTTCGGATTCCTTGCTCATGAGTATGAATTAGCGCGCAGCCGCTTGGGTTTGCAGGAAGGGCCAAGCGCCTTCGATGAAGCTTTGCTTGGCGCCCGTGGAGATCGGGTCGTCGCCGAGGTACACGTCGAACAGGGCGGTGCAGAGCGCGAGATTGGTGATCATGCCCTTCTTCACCCCGCCGACCGAGGTGTGCAGCCGTCCGCCCGGCTCCCAGTGAAAGAGCAGTTCCGTGCCCTCGGTGAGCTCACTGCTGAAGTAGGCGCGGAAGGTCTTCATGGCCGCCTCGGCGGCCTTGCGCGCTTCCTCGCTGAGTTTGGCCTTCTTCACGCGCGGCTCCAGTGAATCACTGAAGGCTTCGGCAATGTCCTCGCCGCCCACGTCGCGCGCCATCACCCAGCGCAGAGTCTTGCCGAAGTCGTCCTTCAGGAATGCGGCGTGAAACTCCTTGTCCTTCATCGCCTCCTTGAGAGTGCGCGCGCCGGCCGCCTTCTTCAACACCGGAACGGCTGCGGCGAGGTCCACGTAGAAGCCCATCGCGTAGACGTTGACCTTGAAGATGGTCTTCTCACGCACGCCGACGCCCAGCAGATCCTGCCGGACCTGCTTGTCGCCTTGCGGCGCCATCAGTTGGACCGGGAAATCTATCTCGGTCTCGCTTTCCTTCACAGTTTTGATCTTCTCCTGAGCGACAACGGCCGGCTCCTGGGCAGCGAGCGGCGCGCTGAGAGCAAGAAGCGCGAAGAGGGCGGTCATTTTCATCGGTGTTCCTCCATGGTGCAGGATAGCAATCCAGGCGGTCCGGTTCCCGGCCCCTCTGGACCTACATGGCGCCGCCGACCTCGAGCAGGACCTTGCCGAAAACCGTGCGGGAGGCCAATTTTTCGTGGGCCTCGCGCACCTGGTCCAGTCGGTAGCGCGCGGCCACCACCGGCCGCAGCTGTCCGGCGAAGACCAGCCCTGCCACGCGCTTCATCTCACCGAGTCCACCCATGGTGCTTCCAAGCACGGAAAGGCTCTTGAAGAAAATGGGAGCGAAATTGAGCTCCATCTGCGCGCCGCTAGTGACGCCGCAGGTCACCAGGCGCCCGCCCTTGGCCAAGAGCCCAATTCCTTGCGGCAGAGTGTCGCGACCCACGTGATCCACGATCACGTCCACCCCGCGCTTCGCAGTCCATCCCTTCACGCGTTGCGCCCAGTCCTCGCGCGCGTAGTTCACGCCGACGTCGGCGCCGTTCGCCAGACCTTGCGCGACCTTTTCGTCGGAACCCGCGGTGACCATGACCTCGGCGCCGAGCCGTTTCGCGATCTGCACCGCCGCCACGCTGACGCCGCTGCCCGCCGCGTGCACCAGCACCTTTTCCCACGGCTGAGTGTGGCAACGCTCGACGAGCATGTGCCAAGCGGTGAGGAAGGTCAGCGGAAAGGCCGCGGCGAGATCGAGCGGAAAATGCGCGGGCACGGCAAGCAGGTTCTCGGCCCGCACCACGGCGAAATCCGCGTTGCCGCCGTCGCAAGTCTCGCCGTAGATGCCATAGTCACGCGCAAGATGTTGCGCGCCGCCCGCCGCCTCCGCGGATTGCGGCGAGGCGAAACCGGGCGCCACGCACACGCGCGTGCCCTCCGGCCAGCCGGTCACGCCCGGACCGCAAACGTCCACCGTGCCGCTGAAATCGCAGCCTGGAGTGATCGGGAGCGGAAAGCGATGCCCGGGTACGCCGCGGCGCACCCACACGTCGAGGTGATTGAGCGCGCTCCACGCCACGCGCAACCGCACTTCACCGGGCCCCGGCTCCGGCAGCGCGATCTGCTCCAAACGCAGAACTTCAGGGTCGCCATGCTCGTGCACCCGCACCGCGCGCATGAGACGCACGCTCATCGCGCTTCGAAGCGCGGCGCGCGTTTCTCAGTGAAGGCAGCGATGCCTTCCTTCGCGTCAGCCGACTCGAAAAGCCGCTGCTGCAGTTCACGCTCGAGCGCGAGTCCGCTCTCGAGTGGAAGGCCGACGCCCGTCTGCACTGCGCGCTTCAGATGACCGACAGCCATGGCGGCGCGTTCCGGCGCGCAGAAGGACGCGGCCCAGGCTTGCACCGCGTCTTCAAATCCGGCGAAGGGCAGCACGCGGCTGACCAGGCCCACGGCGAGGGCCTCATCCGCATCGAAACTGCGCGCTTCGGCCATCCATTCGATCGCGCGCGCAGGTCCCACCAGGCGCGCCAGACGCTGTGTGCCGCCGGTGCCGGGCAGCACGCCCAACTTCACCTCGGGCAAGCCAATCTGAAAAGCCTTGGACCCTTCCGGCCCGCGCCGTGCCACGCGCAGATCGGCGGCGAGCGCCACTTCCAATCCCCCTCCCACGCAATGCCCGTTCATGGCGGCGATCACCAACTTGGGAGTGTGCTCCAGGCGCAGCAAGGTCTCGTTCGAATGCAGGCAGAAGGAGTATTTCCACCTCGGAGTCACGCGGTTGAGCATGGCGATGTCCGCACCGGCGCAGAAGAAGCGGTCGCCGGCTCCGCTGAGGACGATCACGTCCACTTCTTCGTCGAAGCGCGCCGCGAGCACGGCTTCGTCGAGGTCGCGCATCATCTCATAGGAGTAGGAGTTGGCGGGCGGGCACTGCAAGAGCAGCCACTGCACCCGTCCGCGCCGCTTCGCGCGGACCAATCCATTCGGCATCGTGCGCTCCTCGCCGGAATCGTTCATGGACCGCGATTCTAGCCCTGCCCTCGGAGCCGCTCGCCGCCTACAGTAACGGCGTGCGGATCAGCGTCTCCCTGCCGGAACTCGACTTGGGCGAGTTGACCGCTCGGCTGTTGCCGGCCGGCGCTACCTTGCAGGCGCTCGAGCTAGACGACAAGCAACTGCACGTCGTCGCCAAGGCGCCAATCGTCGGAGAAATCGCCCTGCGCGCCGACGTCCGCTTCGAAGGAGCCGCATTGACCTTGAGCCGATTCCGTGTGGAAGGTGGAATGCTCGCGCGTGCCCTGATCGGTGGGCGCCTCACGGAGAAAATTGCCGAGCTGGATTGGAAGCGCGGCGCCCTCCGCGCCTGGGGCGAAACCGACGGAGAGCGCCTGCATTTGCGCTGGGACGCATGAGCCGCATCGGACACCGATTCCGCCACGGATTGGTGCTCGGCGCTTGGATGGGAGCGCTTTGTCTCCTCGGCGAGCTGGTGCTCGCCTGGCCTCCGATGCAGCAACTCGCGGCGGCGGCGCGCTGGCTTCCCGCCTACGCGGGCGCGGGCGGAACTCTCGGCGTCTTGGCCGCGTCCCTCGCGCCATGGATAGCGCCGCGTGCGGCGCGCGAGCGCGGCCCGGGCTTGCTCATTTTTTCCACCACCCTCGCGTTCGGCGGCGCCGCCCTGATCTTGCTCCCTGCGATGCTCGCCAAGCAGCCTCCGGCATTCGCGATGCTCGTGTTGATTCTGGGCTGCGCGAGCGGAGTGCATCTCTTGGGCGCCGCCGCTGCAGCTTCGCGCCGCGCCTGGGTATTTGATTCCCTATTCTCCACGCTCTTTGCCGCCGTCGGCCTCACTCTCCTGTCTGCGACCGCGCTGGGAGTCGGCACGGAGCGTGGCGAGCAGGAGCTGATTTCTTCCGCCAGCGCCAACCGCCTTGCGCCGGACGTGGTGGTGGTCGTGCTCGAAGGCGTGCATGCCGACCGGCTCGGTTGCTACGGCTCCTTCCGCGCCACCTGCCCGCGACTGGATGCTCTCGCCGAGGAATCCGTGCTCTTCGAGCAAGCCTTCGCCGCTTCCAGCACGCATGAACTCGCGCTCGCCGGACTCACCGCCGACGGCCGACTCGCCACGGCGCTGCGCGAGCGGGGTTATCGCACCTGGGCCGGCAGCACCACTGCGCTCATGGCGGACTCACCGCATTCCGAGGCCTTTGGCGCCTTTGAATGGCGCGAGGACGGGAGCAAGCCGCCCATCGCGGCGCGTCTGCGACTCGCGAGAGTGCGCGCGGCATGGCGTGGAGAAGGCCTCGGCTTACCCGCCGCCAGCGACGATGAATTGGTAGACCGGGCTCTCACCTGGCTCGCGCGTGGGGCCGCGAACACTCCTTATGGCATGGTGTTGCACTTGGCCGAGTCCGGTCCTCCGCACGATCCGCCCGCCGCCCTGCGCGCGCGATTCCGCCCGGAGAATCTCAGTGATGCACAGTTCGAGGAAGCGCGCGGCGCCCAAGACTTGGAATGGTTGCGGAGAGCCGAATCAGGCGAACGCATCCCTTCGCCCGTGGAAGTCAGTGTCTTGGCCGCGCTCCACGACGCCGAAATCTTCGCAGCGGACACGCGTCTGGGAAAATTGGTGGATGGCTTGCAGGCGCTCGGCTTGCTCGAAACCACGCTTCTGGTCATCACTTCCGACCATGGACAGCGTTTCGGAGAAGAGGGCGGAAGACTCGGAAACCAAGGCTCCGCGCACGACGCTGTCTTGCGGGTGCCGCTGCTCATCCGGCTCCCCAGTCTGCTCGCCGCCGGAAGCCGCGCACGCGGCATGGTCTCCCTGGAGGACCTCGCGCCCGGAGTGATCGCTTGGCTGGATGGCCGCAGCGACTCCGTGTTGGTCAAGGCCGCGCAAGGCGAGGTTCCACGCGCGGGAATCCGCGCCCGCATTCATTCCGCTGCCGGTGAGCGCTGGCTCCTGCGTGATAGTAGTGAAAAGATTCTGGTGAATGATTCCGGCGAGCCACTTGCCGCCGGCGATTTACGCACGAATCCGGATGAGGCCTTCCTGACGCAACCCCTCCGCGAGGCGCCTGAGGGTCTGCGCCGGCTGCGGGAGCGAGCAGCTGCCCTGCTCAGGGAGTCCACGGAACAATGGCAAGCGAACGCCTGGCTAGTCGTTCCGCCCGGCGGTCGCTTCGACGGGAGTGCCCCGCTGCGGCCGGGCGGCTGATTCCTTGCTCACTTCCCAAGCGGCGGCGTAGGCCGAGCCGAGTCGCGAATCCGCTTTCCCGTACCAGCGCTCGATCAGCGCGCGCGCATGGCTGGATCGATCCGAGAGCCCGCGCAGATCGAGCGCCAACTCTCGCTCGAGGCCGCGGCGCTCACTCGTCATCTCGTCGTTGAAGCACCAGGGTGTGAACTCGCGCTGTAAGCGCCTGAAAGTGGTCATGCGCCCACGCAAGGGTGCAGAAACGCCGAAATCTGGCGCGTTGCGGAGCACGATCCATCGCACTCCCACCTCTTGCTCCAGCCAGATGCGCCAAGATTCGAGCGTTGCTGGTCCCAGTGCCGCCAAGGCCGCTTCGCCGCTCGACTCTGCGTCATCGGCGCCCGGTTCTGGAGCAGGGCGCGGTCGCAAGAACTCGATCAACCCGGCGGGCACCTCCGGCAGGTCACTCGCATCGGCGCCGAGCAGGATCGGCGCAAGCGCCACGGGATGCTCGTGCACGGCAATCGCCTGCCAAAGCGCAATGGCGTTGCCTGGATCCAAGGGCAATTCAAGCACCGCGCCTGCGCCACCGTTGTTCATGTGCACATAAACCGCAGGAACCTTCATGGACTGCGGTGAAGCCGGCGGCGGATGCAGCTCTGCGGCGGTGAGCGCAGCCAACAAGAAGGTGGTGGCGCGCCCGTGTTGAATCTGCCATTCACGCAACCCCAGCGCCAGCACTCCGGCCAGTGCCATCCCAAACAAAGGCAGCCAGGCTGAGGGACCAGGCAGGCGATCGAATCCCGGCAGCATCGCGAACCAGGCATGCGGCATCACCACGCTGCGCACTTCGTGATTGAGCACTTGCAGGCGGCTGCCTTGCATCAGAATGAAAGCGGCGATCAAGAGGATCCACCAAGGCCGCAAGCGCGGATCTCGCACGTGGATGGCAATCCACACCAGCATGCCGAACACCAGCCAGCCAAGCAGAACCGGCCAGTAGTAGTGGTGTCCCTCGGCGCCGAGTTGGACTCCCAGCAACTGCATGCGGTCCTCCGCCGCGAGCCAGCCTCCTCCAGGCGCGCCGGACAAGGGCATTCGCGTGGGCAGACCTTCGCGAATCGCAGGGAACAGTAGAAATGCGGTAGCCAGGGCGCAGGTGGTCACTCCGCTCAGCACCGCGCGCCACGAGACAGGTTCGCCGGACGGAAAGGGCCGACGCATCAACGGCGCATGCGCGAGGATCAGGAGCACGACGCCAGTCGCCAAGACCAAGAGTTGAGCGAAGGAGGTCCACCCGCAGAGCGCAAGGCCGAGTCCGGCAATCAAGCCCGCGCGCACTCCCCCCCCGCGTCCGATCCAGGTCGCACCGAGCAGTGCGATCGCGGGACCGAGCAACCATGCGAGCGAAGGATCGGCGACAGAAGTCGTGCGCCAAGGCTGCACCAACACGATCACCGCAGCGGCGAAGGAAGCAAGCGGTCGGCCTGAAAGCCACCGTAAAAATCCCCACAGTGCAAGCCCGCCGACGAAACTGCCGAGCACGGCCAGCAAGGTCAGCGTCATTGCGGGCGTGACCCGAAACTCGCGCACGATGGAATGCCCAACGAAATCAGGCAGCGGCGCGCCCGCGAAAAGCGGCAAGGGTCCTGCGAGTTCGGGATTGCCGAGGACTGCCAACCGTTGATACGCAGCGGCCTCGGCATCGAAGACGGCGCCCGGCTCGACGAGTCGTGGCCAAGCACACAGCAATGCGACCCCGAGGAGGCCTGCAATGACGCGCAGAACTTCCTTGGAACTGAGCGGCTCGAGCGCGCTCCGATCTCGCCACGGGTTCACCCCAAGAGCAGCCATCCTCCCGCAAGGTAGGCACCTTGTGCAAGACCTAATACTGCCAGGTCATAGGCTCTCCAACTCCAGCCGGCTTGCATTCTGCGCATCAGGAGTCCGAGCATCACGACTTCCAGGGACCAGCACAGCAGCCAAGCGGTTGCGCCGGCGGCCACCCAATGCGGCGCGGCGGGTTGCCACACCGGATCTTGCCGTCCGAGCACACCGCTCGCGATCAGCCAAGCGGTTCCTGCCCCCACTACGGCTCGCGAGCAGGTGGTCATGAGAACGGTTCGGGAGAAGTTCTGTCCCAGCACGAACCACAGCACCCAGCCGTGCACGAAGGTGATGAGCAGCGCGAAGCCGAGCTGCCAGGGCGTGGACAGAATGCGCTCGAGCGGGCTCACGAGCGCTGGCCGCTGGCTGGCGCGACCAGAGGCTCACCGAGCCCCGCCAACAACTCCAAGGTGAAGATGCCGCTGTCGTGGCCGTCGCTGAAGAGAATGCGATAGCCGTAATGCCCCGTGGGCTGCATGTCGCGCACGCTCACCGCCTCCGCAACGTCGGCGGGATCGAGCAGCCGGCGCCCGCTGATCTCGTGCACACAGTGCGCGCAAGGACAGGCCAGTCGCAGTGCGCGCTCAGAGACGATGCGCGTGCCGCCTTCTTCCCAGGTGAAGCAGATGCCTCCTGCTTGTCGGCGCAATCCTGCGAGGCGGGCCGACATGGTCTGGGCTCACTCCGCGGCGGCTTCCGCCCCACTCGCCCCATCTGCGCCATCTTGCTCACGCTGGTGACGCAGACTCACGTTCTCTTTGCCCATCTCTCGGAGTCGTTCCCGAGTCTTCTTCAATCCAAGATCGTGAGCCTTTGAGACCACGCTCTTGGTGGAGCGGTTCAAAGCCTGCGCAATCTCTTCGTTGCGACGTTCCGGATAGAGCCGCTCAAGCAGCGCGAGTTCCTCTGCGGACCAGCGCGGCATGCGAACGCGTTCGACGCCCTCGGAGCGGTGCAGGAAGGTTTTATCCTTGGACAGGCACAGACTCTGCGCCATCCCTTGGATGGACGCGATCGGTTGGGCGAGGATCAAGGACAGCGTGGCATCGGAGCGCGAGCCGTAGTCGCGCTTGAGTTGCTGCTTCTCCTCGGAACTCCACGGATGCTCGCGCACTTCTTTACGCAGCAACGCCACCCGGTTTTCAATCTCACCCGCGGCCCGCCGCAAGCGGCGCGCGATCACTTCACTGCTCGCGCGGCCAAGTAAGGACTTCAACTCCTCGATTTCGGAGGGTCGCCACGGTCCGGTTTGCCGCGACTTCTTGTCGAAGATCTCGACCAGGTGCTTCTTCAGCGTCGCGAGCGGCCGGTTGAGACGCCGTGCCAGGGCTGCTTCACTGAGCTGGCCATACAGCCGCTTCACCAATTCCTGCTCGGCATGAGACCACGGTCCCTTACGGTTCGGCTGGGGAGCCGGACTGGGGCGGGCCTTGCCTGGCGTCATGCCTGGACTCCGCGGACGGCGGATCGAATCGGGAGGAACTGCGAGGCTGAAGTGCCGGCGCAGGTGAGGGGTTCAGTATGGTCCATCCGGGCGCTGGGATCAATCGTGGATTGAGGCCACACGCTGCCAAGCCGCGTCCGCAACCCCTTCGAGGATTTCAAATGCCTCCTGAGCCGTGCGGCAGCGCAAAGCCCGGGACGCGGCAGCCTCCAACACTCCCTTCTCGGACGCCATGAGCAGGGCCTTGATCTCCGGCACGAAGGTGGGCGCCATGGAAAGGCTGCGAAATCCCGCTCCGACCAGGAAGAGCGCCCCCGCGGACTGGCCGGCGAGTTCGCCGCAGACCGCAGCCGGACGACGAGCGGCGGCGCACATCCGCGCGATGCCGCGCAGCATGCGCAAGTGCACGGGATGGTAGGGCTGATAAAGAGAGGAGACCCAAGGATTGTCTCGATCCACCGCGAATAAATATTGGGTGAGGTCGTTGGTGCCGACGGAAACGAAGTCCACCTCGGCGAGGAGATCGCGCAATCCGATCACAGCCGAAGGAACCTCGAGCATCGCACCGAGTTGCGGTCGCGATCCCGATGGCGGCGCGAGAGATTCGTACAGACTCCGCGCCTGTCGGAATTCCTCGAGAGTGGAGACCATCGGCAGCATCACGCGCGCGGAGCCTGCCGGTGCGGCCGCAATCAGGGATTGAAACTGCATCAGCAGGATGTCCTGCCAGGCCAAGCCCAGGCGCAATCCGCGCATGCCCAGTGCCGGATTGCGCTCTGCGGGAAGTTGCAGATAGCGCAGTTGCTTGTCCGCGCCCACGTCCACTGTGCGAAAGGTCACTTCGCGGCTGCCCAAGCGGCCGAGCACCGAGGCGTAGAGTTCGGTTTGCTCCT
>CAZCXL010000089.1:0-9202 GCA_964502625.1 uncultured Planctomycetales bacterium
GGGTGAATGCGAACGGGGCCGCGCGGCGGGTCGGCCGGCGGCTCTCCGCGCGGCGGCAGACCGGCGAAATGCCGGGCGAGAATCGTGGCTGCGAGAGTGGGCTGCTTGACGCGAACGGCGGGCCGACCACCCGCTTCGGTGCCTGCATCAATCAGCACCAGACCCGCATGGCAAGCAGCGAACTCCGCGCGCTCGACCATGCCGGGACCACGGCCGCCGAGGCCGGGCTTGGTGGTGAAGAAGGCCACATCGTCCTCACCGGCCTCGTGGAGGTCGGCCACACGCCGAAATTTGCGGCGGGGATCCCCCTCCAACTCACCGCCGACCAGGGCGGCGATCTCGGCGGCCGTGAGCGCATTCATCTTCGGCGCGCTTAGTATACGCAGGATGGCGAACGATTCGGCGCCGCCTTGTGTCGCGCTGACCGTGGAGTTGCTTGAGGCTCCGCACTACGCGGGTCGTCGGCGCTACCAACTCTTCCCAGAGTACGTCGCATGCCTGCGTGCGGCGGGCGCCGACGCCCTGCTGATCCCTGCGGATGCATCGCCCGCCGAAGCTCTGCGCTTGCTCGCGCGCTGCGACGGCCTGCTCCTGACCGGCGGAGACGATCCGGATCTGAGTTTGCTCGGCGGCGCGGCGCCCCTGCCCGTCTGCAAGCCGATTCCGCGCGCGCAGCAAGAGCAAGTGATCGCACTCGCGGGCGAAGCGCTGCGGCGGGACCTCCCGTTGCTCGGCGTGTGCCTTGGACATCAACTGCTCGGGATTGCCCACGGCGCGCCCTTCGTGCAAGACATCGAACACTCCACCGCGCACACAGGCGGGGTGCGACACGCCGTGCGCTTGGATGCGCGCTCGCGGCTGGCCGCTCTGACCGGGGTTGAGCAGTTCGAGGTGAGTTCCTTCCACCATCAGGCGCTTGCGGGCGCCGGACGCGGTCCCGTGGCCGTGGGTTGGGCTGCGGATGGCACTTTGGAAGCGCTCGAAGTGCCCGAGCGTCGGTTCGCGATTGGCGTGCAGTGGCATCCCGAGCGTGATCCGGAAAGCCGAGCCAGCCGCGGCATCTTCGACGGTTTCTGCTCCGCCGCGCGTGACTATCGTAATCAGGCACGATGAACCGTCGCGAAGCCCTGCAGCAAGCTCACAGCAATCTCGCCGCGCGCGATCGACGCCGGATGATTGCGCTCGTCGCCACCGGCGGACTCGCCTTGGCGCTGTTCGTCACCCTGGAGATCACGAGTTCAAGGAGCAAGCCCACGCCCGTCCAAGACGTACCCGCTCAGGGAGCTGCGCTGTCGCTCCCGGTGGTGGACGAGGCGCTACTCACTTCGGTCCGCGATGGCGAACTCGCCGAGCAGGTCTTGCTCGAGCCCGAACCCACGGCGCATCTCGCTCTGCTCGCGCGCTCGCTGTTGCCAGCCTTGCTGCAGCGATTGGGAGAACCGGCGTTCCCGTTCGACGCGGTTCAAGAGCAGGCCGCTTCGCTGCGCGGAAAAATCTACCGCATGCGCGGAACCTTGGTGCAGAGCGAGAGCAAACTGCGCTCCGCCGGCGGCAAACACGAATACTGGGTGGTGCTCCGGGACGAAACCGGACACGAAGCCTTGCACGTCTCGGTCTATCCGCCCGAAGCCGAATACGCTCCCGGAGATTGGGTACTCGCCGACGGCTATTTCCTGAAGCAGCACTCCACCACCTTGGGCGGCGAGCGTCGCACGCTTCCCCTGTTCTTCGGCCGGACTCTGCTGGCGTCGGTGCCGCGCGCTGAAGCGGAACTCCGGCCCGACCCTCTGCTGCTCTCGCGGGTGGTGGATCCGCCTCACGGCGTGGACATGCCGCCGGATCTGGACGCCACCTGGCACCTCTCGAACGTTGCCCTGAGCTTGAGCAAAGATGCGGCAGCCGCAGATGCGCTCTTCCGCGACGCGCCTTGGTTGAGCGTGGAGTTGCTTGCGCAACTCAATGACACTCCCGAAGCCTTTCGCGGCGCCCCGATCCGGGTTGGAGGCGCGGTGTTCCACGGCTCGCGACGCGCCGTAGAAGAGAACCCGCTGCGTGTGGAGTTCCTGAGCGAAGCTTGGGTGCGCAACTCCAACATCGGCGAATATCCCATGCTCGTGCGCACCCCTGGCCGCTTCGATTTCGAAAAAGTGCTCGGTGCCTGGGAGTTTCGCTGCTGGTTCCAGCAGATGTGGTCCTACGAGGACTTGGAGGGCCATCCCCGCCGCGTGCCGATCTTCGTCTTCGCCGACGCAAAACCCATTGCTTCCCAAGCCCCCCCCTTCGTCGGCCAGTTGGTTTGGATCGTCTTCGGAATCCTGATCGTGCTCGCCAGCGGACTGTTTCTGCTCGTGCGCAGAGATCGCAATCGCGCCGTAGCTGCGGAGCGTCGCCTCGTGGAGCGCCGCAAGCTACGGCGCGGAGCATGAGCGGAACAGAAGCGCCGAAGCTGCCGGAGCCTTGCTTCGGACGCGGCACGCTGCGCCGCGAACTCGCGCGCGTTCTGCAAGCCCTGGAGCCCGCGCCCTCGGGAGTCTTCGTCGTGCTCGACCGCGGCGCGGCGAAGATTGCCCGCGCCCCCGTGGAGGCTGCAGTGCGTGATGCTGGACTCGAGGTGCGCGTCCTTGCGGCGCCGCACGGCGAAGCACGCAAGACGTGGGAAGCAGCCGGTTCTCTGGTCCGCAGCCTCGTGCGTGCGGGCTGCGACCGTCGCGCGCTGGTGTTGGGCGTGGGCGGGGGCGTGTGCACGGACCTCGCCGGATTCGCGGCGGCGTTGATCGGCCGTGGCGTGCGTTGGGGTGCCTGCCCGACCACCCTGTTGGGAATGGCCGATGCCGCGCTCGGCGGCAAGACCGCGGTGAACCTTCCGGAAGGCAAGAATCTGGCCGGCGCCTTCCACTTCCCGGAGTTCGTGATCGCCGACACGGGGGTGCTCCGCACTCTTCCCGAACGCGAATGGTCCTGCGGGCTCGGCGAGGTGGTGAAGAGCGCGATGCTGGAGGGAGAGGCGGCCCTGGGCAGACTCGAGCGTGCGCCCCGCGCCACTTTGCGGCGACCTTCGCCCGCGCTCCTCCAAGCGGTGCGCACCGCCGCTGCGCTGAAGATGAAATTGGTCCGCGCCGACCCGCGGGAGAAGGGCGAGCGCGCCTTGCTCAACCTTGGCCACACCTTTGGCCACGCGTTGGAGACCTCCGCTGGTGCGCGCCGACTTGCGCACGGCGAGGCCGTGGCCTTGGGTCTGCTGGTGGCCGTGCGCCTCTCCGCGCGTCAGGGGCTTGCCGCGCCCGGATATGCGGACCGGGTGGAGGCCTTGCTCGCGCGCTGCGGCTTGCCGCTCCGCTATCCCGGCGTCCTGCCGTCGGCCGCCCGGCTCACCGCGTTGCTCGCGCGCGACAAGAAAGCCAGTTCACGAAGGCTCGACCTGATCCTCCCGCTCGCCGCGGGCCACAACGTCATCGTTTCCGGCGTGGCTCCGGCCGAAGCCGCGCGCGCGATTCGAGATTCGCTCCCGGATTTGCGAACGCGCGGTTAAGATCGCCCAACTCGGCCGCCCCCATCATGCCCCGCAGGGACGACCTCGAAAGCATCCTCCTCATCGGCTCCGGCCCCATCGTGATCGGCCAGGCCTGTGAGTTCGACTATTCCGGCACGCAGGCAATCAAGGCGCTGCGCGAGGACGGCTACCGCATCGTGCTGGTGAATTCCAACCCGGCCACGATCATGACCGATCCGGAGCTGGCCGACGCCACCTACGTGGAGCCGATCACGCCCGAGATCGTGGCGCGGATCATCGAGAAGGAGCGTCCGGACGCGCTGTTGCCCACTCTGGGCGGCCAGACGGGCCTGAACACTGCCATGGCTCTGCACGAGCAGGGCGTGTTGCAGAAGTTCGGCGTCGAGCTGATCGGCGCGCGCTATGAAGTGATCCGCAAGGCCGAAGACCGCGACGAGTTCCGCCAAGCGATGACCAAGATCGGGCTGAAGAGCGCGCCCTCGGAAATCGCGCACAACCTGGAGCAAGCGCGCACCGCCCTGACGACGATCGGGCTGCCCTGCGTGATCCGGCCGGCCTTCACGCTCGGCGGCAGCGGCAGCGGAATTGCGTGGAACGTCGAAGAATTCGAAACGATCGCGCGGCGCGGGCTGCATCTTTCGCCGATCAGCGAGATTCTGGTGGAGAAGTGCCTCATCGGTTGGAAGGAATACGAGATGGAGGTGATGCGGGACCGCAAGGACAACTGCGTGATCGTCTGCTCGATCGAGAACTTCGACCCGATGGGCGTGCACACGGGTGATTCGATCACCGTGGCTCCCTCGCAAACGCTCTCGGACCGCGAATACCAGCGCATGCGCGACGCATCCTTTGCGATCATGCGTGAGATCGGGGTCGAAACCGGCGGTTCCAACGTGCAGTTCGCGGTGAATCCCGCCGACGGCGATCTGGTGGTGATCGAGATGAATCCGCGGGTGTCGCGGTCCTCCGCGCTGGCCTCCAAGGCCACCGGTTTCCCGATCGCAAAGTTCGCAGCGAAACTCGCGGTCGGCTACACCCTCGACGAAATCCAGAACGACATCACCCAGGTAACTCCGGCCTGCTTCGAGCCTTCGATCGACTACGTAGTGGTAAAGATGCCGCGCTTCGCGTTCGAGAAGTTCCCGAACGCGGACGACACTCTCGGCACGCAGATGAAGTCGGTCGGCGAGACAATGGCGATCGGTCGCACCTTCGAGGAAGCCATGCAGAAGGCGCTGCGTGGCCTCGAGGTCGGACGCAGCGGCTTCAGCGGCAAACGCACACAACGGACTGAGTCCCAACTCAAGGCGGTGATCGCCCGGCCGAGCCCCGGACGCTTGTTCGGCATCTACGACGGACTCCACGCCGGCCTCAGCGTGGAAGACATCGCACGCCTCTCGGGCATCGATCCGTGGTTCCTCGACTTCCTCGAAAGGATCGTCCAGACTGACATCGCGCTCGCTGGACGCGCGCTGGAGTCCTTCTCCGCCGTGGAACTGCGCAGCCTGAAGAGCCGCGGGTTCTCGGACGCGCAACTCGCATCCGCGTGCGGCGTCAACGAAGAGGAGATGCGGGCCCGCAGGCAGCGCCTTGGAGTGCGGCCGGGTTACCGACTCGTGGACACTTGCGCCGCCGAGTTCGCGGCCCGTACGCCCTATCTCTACTCCACCTACGACTGCAGCGGCGACGAAGTTCCGCCGACGCGGAATCGCAAGGTGATCATTCTTGGCGGAGGTCCGAACCGGATCGGCCAAGGCATTGAATTCGATTACTGCTGCGTGCACGCATCCCTCGCGCTGCGCGACGAAGGCATCGAAGCGATCATGGTGAACTCCAACCCGGAGACGGTGTCCACCGATTACGACATCAGCGACCGGTTGTACTTCGAACCTCTCACGCTCGAAGACGTGCTGGAGATCTGCGAGCGCGAGAAACCGGAAGGCGTGATCGTGCAGTTCGGCGGTCAGACACCGCTCAACCTCGCCGAAGGTCTGCACAAGGCCGGCGTGCCGCTACTCGGAACTCCGTACGAGGCGATTGACCGCGCGGAAGACCGTGGTCGCTTCTCCCAAATGTTGGACAAGCTCGGATTGCGCCAACCGCCGAACGGCATCGCCTCCAGCGCTGAGCAAGCAGTCACGATCGCCAAGCGGATCGGGTACCCGATCTTGGTGCGCCCGTCCTACGTACTCGGCGGACGCGCCATGCAGATCGTCTACCGCGAGGAAAACCTCCGCCAATATCTCGAAGAAGCGGTCACTGCCTCTCCCGAACGCCCGGTGCTGGTGGACCGCTTCCTCGAAACGGCGATCGAGGTGGACGTGGACTGCGTGTGCGACGGCAAGGAAGTGGTGATCGGCGCGGTGATGGAGCACATTGAAGAGGCGGGGATTCACAGCGGAGACAGCACCTGCGTGATCCCCACCATCACGCTCAAACCGGAGATCGAACAAGAGATTCGCGACGCCACCCGCGCGATGGCGCTCGAGCTCGGCGTCGTCGGGCTCATGAACGTGCAGTACGCAGTGCAAAAAGACACCGTGTTCGTGCTCGAAGTCAACCCGCGCGCCTCGCGCACTGTACCCTTCGTCGCAAAGACCACGGGTGTGCCGTTCGCGCGCATCGCCACGCAAGTGATGGCAGGCCGCACGCTGCGCGAACTAGGCGTCGAAGATCCGCCGCGGGCACCGCACATCTCGGTGAAGGCTCCGGCCTTCCCCTTCGCCAAATTCGTTGGCGCGCGCGCCGACCTCGGGCCGGAGATGCGCTCCACCGGCGAGGTGATGGGAATCGATTCCACCTTCGGCATGGCCTTCGCCAAGGCCAGCGACGCCGCAGGGCGCCGTTTACCGATCGCCGGCAAGGTTTTCCTCTCCGTGAAAGACGCGGACAAGCCCGGTGCCGTCACCGTGGCGCAGCAGTTGCATGAAATGGGCTTCGAGATGGTCGCCACCGAAGGCACTTGGCGGGTGCTCGACGCCGCGGGCGTGCCCTGCCTGCGCATCAACAAAGTGCACGAAGGGCGACCGCACGCAGTGGACTTGATCAAGAATCGCGAGATTGATTTGATCATCAATACTCCCTTGGGCGGCGAGACGCGCACGGATGACGGAATGATCCGCAGCGAGGCCTATCAGGCTGGGTTGCCGACCATCGCCACGCTCTCGGCGGCCTTCGCTGCGGTGCAAGGCATCCGCGCCCTGCGCGGTGGACGCGCCGAGGTCGGCAGCCTGCAAGAGTTCTACGCCGCGGCGCAGAACTCGATCGCGTCTGCGGTCAGCGGCGCCTGAACCGGCGACCCACCGCACCCAACAAGTCGCGGAATTCCTTCGGTCGGAAGAGCGCGCAAGTTGCACCCGCCGCCACAGCGCCTGCACTGATTGCCAGCGCCAATCCCGCCACGCCCAGCACAGGATTCCCCGCGGATTTCTGCACCAGATGCGCCGCTCCCCAGGCTGCGGCGCCTGGCGCGAGCAAACCCGGCAGTTCACGCAGTTGGATCAAGGGGCCGGGAATGTCCAACATGCGCAGACCACGCAGCAAGATGAGGCATTGAATGCTGAGCGCGATCGCGGTCGCCCAACCTGCTCCGGCGACGCCGTAGTGCGGCACGAGGAGCAAGTCGGCGACGAGATTGATCGGCACGACCGTGAGCGCCGCGAGTGCTTGGAATCGCAGTTTGCCACACGCCAAAAATGCGCGCGCGATGATTCCGCCGAGCGCCGCAGCGGGCAAGCACCAGAGATAGGCGCGCAGCGCCTCAGCGAGCAGCAGGGTGTGCACGTGCTCGAACCGTCCGCGCTCGAACAGCAGCCGCACGATCGGTTCCGCCAGAGCATGCATGCCCGCCGCCGCCGCCACGATCAGCAACAGCAAGGTCTGCGAACCACGTCGCAATGCCGCGCTGAGTCCAACGAGATCACCGCTCGCGGCGCGACTGGCGAGCAAGGGCATGATGCCCGTGGCTGCGGACAATCCAAGCAGAGCCAAGGGTAGATGCAGGAGCCGATTGGCGTAGTAGGTGTAGGAGTTCGCGGTTTCGTCCACGAGCCAGCGCACGATCAATTGATCCACCACTGCGGCGAGTTGCACTGCAGCAAGGCCGAGCAGAGCCGGGAGGAAATCTCGCACCGCACGTCGCTCCTCCGGTCCTGGCCGAACGAAATGCGCCGCCGACGGAAAACCCGAAGCGCGCGTGCCTGGCACCTGCATAATCCACTGCAACACGCCGCCGGCGAGAATTGCGCCGATGATCATTCCCGCGCGCACGCCATCGCCGGTTCCCGGTGGCAGTGGCCACAGCAACGCGCCGATCCACATGACGTTCAACACCACCGGGCCAAGCGCCGGCAGGAAGAAATGTCCGCGCATGTTCTGCGGCGCGCTGAGGAGTGCCGCCAGGCAGATCGGCAGCACGTAGGGCAGAAGCAGTGCCGAATAAATCAGAGTGCGACGCGTCTCTGCATGCTCTTCACCAGGCAACGCAAGCCAACCCAGCAGCAGCGCCGCTTCCCCCACGAGGATCAGCACCATCAAGCTGGCGGCGAGAAGTCCGTGGAAGCGCGCGAAAAGTTGGTGCGCGGCCGCGGTTCCGCGCTCGTGCTGGGTGCGCGCAAGCGCCGGCTGCACGGCGGCTGCCACCGCGCCCTCGCCGAACAATCTCCGGAAGAGGTTCGGTACGGTCCAAGCCAGCACCAGCGTGCCTTGTACCGCGTTCATTCCGAAGGCGGCGCCCAGCAAAGCGTCGCGCGCAAAGCCCGCGATGCGGGAGACGAGCGTCCAAACCGAGGTCACTACGGCGCCACGCAAGGCGTCGCGGCCGCTCGGACCTTCCACCCTTGCTTCCGGCATGGCCGGATCATGACGGCGGTGCAGCTCGGTCGCAACGACGATGCTTGCCGCAGTGGGACTCCCTGCTAGGCTGACGGGCCGCCGACCCCATGACCTGCTCCTCGATCATGATTCCGAATCCGGTGACCTTCCTTCCGGAACTCACCGTCGGCGAGGCCGCCCAACTGCTCGTGGCCCGCCGCTTCCGCAGCGTTCCCGTAGTGGACGGCGCAGGCAAGATGATCGGCCAATTTGGGGTGCACGCCCTCATGCGGTTGCTAGTGCCGCGCATCGCCACCGAGCGTCTCGGTCTACCCCACCTGCCTTTCATGCAGGACGACATGGATGATTTGAACCGACGGCTCCGCCGCTTCTCGAACCATCCCGTGAGTGAGTACGTCGAGCACGATTATTTCGTGGTGCACCCGGACACTCCTCTCACTAAAGCCGTGCTCTCGCTGTACCACACGCACGACAACTTGCCCGTCGTGGATCGCAACACCGGGCAGTTGCTCGGCATCGTCAGTTACTGGGACATCGTCCAGCGACTGGTCTCCTGAGTTTGCTGCTCCAGCACGCCACTGACGGGCTTAAGGAAGCCTCAGCAACAGCGCTCGGAATGCCGATCGCCTGGGTAGCCGGCGGATTGTTTCTGATTTGCTACGTGGTGGTGATGAGCGAGCGCTTCAACCGCGCGAACGTCGCGCTGCTCACCGCGGGCTTGATGATCTTGGCTGGCGTGCTAAATCAGGCTGAAGCAATCGCAGGGGTGGACTTCAACACCATCGGCCTGCTGATCGGAATGATGCTGGTGGTCTCGGTGACTCGCCAAACCGGCGTATTCCAATATCTCGCGATCGC
>CAZCXL010000090.1:0-9124 GCA_964502625.1 uncultured Planctomycetales bacterium
AGCGCAGTCAAATATCCTTGCAAACTAGAGCTTTGAGATGGATTCATCAAGTCGAACTCGCCCGATTGGATGCGCCTGGCAAGCGGGTGAAATACAGATTCCATACCTTGCCTTGAGCCATTATTGACAACCGCCTCAAAGAGTGCATACCAGGTCCGTGCGTGCAGGCTTTCCTCCTGGAGCAGGCCATAGAGTTCCTCGGAGCGTCCGCCCGCATTCCACACCCGGACCACCTCCGGCAGACCACGCGATTCCAAGGCTAAAAAATCCAACCGATTCCGGAGATGCTCGCGGCTCACCATTGCTGAATTCGCCGCTAGCAGTTTGGTGAGGTATTGGCGATACGTGTTGGTGTGCTGAACATCACTGATATACATCTCCCATTCCCAGGGAAGGTCGTCGGGAAGCCAGTCGTCATAGCCCTTGCCGCTCAGGAGGGATACGAGCACGGGTTGCGTCCAAGGAGGAGCCACCTGGAGCGCAGATTCGAACTCCGGCAAGGACCGCAACTGCAGGGCAGCCAGCAGGAGGAGCACCTTCCCTGCGGGATCGTCTGCACTCACCTGCGCTGCCAGCGCCGGCAGTTGCGCGCGGAGCACCTCGTCGGGAAGCAACTTCTTGGGACGGCTCCAATGCGCGCTTTGGGTCAGACTCGGCAGGCCGCTGGAAGTTGCGGCCAAATTCCCGATCACTTCGTAGAGCGAACGCCAAACTTCTCCGGATTCCGTGAAGAAGACTGATTGATTCCCCATCCCGCTCCCCGCAATGGCCGCAAGCAGCAGAACTGCCGCACGGCGATCACCGGCCAAGGCAAACTCCAACAACTCCTCCTCACGGACCTGGTTGTGAAAGTGAAGCAGAGCCATCTCGCTCCACTCACCACCCCGCGCGTAGGAGCGCTTCATCCAGGCGTGCGCTTGCTCCAGATCCCTGCCCTGCATCCTGGCAAGCCACAGTTGTTCCAGCTCTTCGTCTCCTGCGGCAATGCGGGCGTCAATGCGATCCCAGAGTTGCTCATCTTCAGATCCCGCCAAGCTCACGAGATTGCGCTTGCCCAAGCTGGCGCGGTCTCGCTCCTTGGAATCTGCAAGATGAGCCCAGAGAGTCCAGGCTGCACTCTTGGCCAGATCGTCGGCATGCGGTGATTCCTGCGCTACTGAGATCAATCCCAAAGTGGACATTCCATCTACAAGTGGGATAAGTTGCTGTACGGAGGCTGCGTCCGCGTAATACAAGGTGAACCAAAAGGCGTACTTGCCCACGCTCTGCGCTTCATTGCCTCGTGTCCAGAGCCGGAGCGCTTCCAGCAGGTAAGGAATGAGCGGGCGCTTGAATTGGTGCACGAAGATCTGCGCTGCCTTGAAGTCTCCTGCACGAAGCACTTCCAGCAATGAGCTCAGAAAGGCCAGGTCCAGCGGCTCGCCCTGCATGCCGGACGACTGCTTCAAGGCCGCCAACTCACGAGCCACGAATGGCTCCAGCACGGTCCCTTTCATTCCTCGTTCGATTCCCGGCTGCAGGGCTGCGGCCTGCTCCATCTGTCCTGCTTCCGCGAGCGCCTGCGCGGCGAGCACCATCACCCACGAGGCTTGACCGGCCACCTGAGTCACTTCGGTGGTGTCCACCAGCGCGAGCAGGATTTCCGCGGCTTCACCGGGCTTGCCACGCACCTGCCAAAGGTGCAGCGCGCGCCGATACGCGTCTTCGGTTTCGCCATCCCACTGAAGGGACGGCTCGCCTTGCGGCGCGGCTTCTTGCACAAGTGCGAAGGGCGCAGGCGCGAAGGTCAGCGTGGAAAACGCGCAGAGGAGGAGCGAGAGCAGCATGAGGTTCCGACGCGCATCCTCGCGCGAACCCAGGCCTCCGCATGTCAAATCTCCGTCAAATCAAGGATCAAAGCGATAGCCCACCCCGCGCAAGGTGTGCAAATGCCGCGGCCGGTCCGGATCGGCTTCCATTTTCTGCCGGAGGCGGAACACGTGCGTGTCCACGGTGCGCGTGGCCGAAGCCGGGCGCTCCTGACCCCACACCTCGACCAGCAGACGATTGCGGTCCAGCGGCTCACCCGGATGCGCCAGGAAGAAGCGCAGCAACTCGGCCTCGAGCCGATTGAGTCCGTGCCGCTTACCGGCGCGCGTGAGCGAGTAGGAAGGGAAGTCCACTTCGACCTCCCCGAAGCGCACTTGCGCCGCCGGCTCCGCGCCCTCGACGGCGACGGTACGCCGCAAGATGGCGCGCAGGCGCAACACGATCTCGCGCAGCGGCGCCGGCTTCACGACGTAATCGTCCGCACCGTATTCGAAACCCTGGATGCGGTCTTCGTCCTCACCGCGCGCGGAGAGCACCAGCACGGGCAGCGCCCGTCGCGCGGCGCGCAGTCTGCGCAAGACTTCATAGCCATCGAGGCCGGGCAACATCAGGTCGAGCACCAGCGCGTCCAGGCCGCCCTGCTCTGCGCGCGCCAAGCCGCTCAACCCGTCGGCGCATTCCTCCACGTGGAAGCCTTCGCTGCGCAGACCGTCCACCAAGCCCATGCGCAAGCCGGGCTCGTCCTCCACGATCAAGATGCGCGGTTTCATGCCTCTGCCCCCCCTGCCACGGGCAACCGCAGCACGAAGCGCGCACCGATCCCATCCGTGCCCGGCTCCACACTGGCGTTACCGCCGTGAGCTTCCGCCGTGGCGCGCACTAAGGCAAGCCCCAAGCCGGCGCCGGCGGCAAGCGGCGCGCCATCGGGCACCCTTTCGAAGGGCTCGAACGCGCGCTCGCGCCAAGCAAGCGGAATGCCCGGGCCACGGTCCTCTACTGCAATGCGCAAGCTGCCGTCAACCATGCGCGCGCTCACACGAACCACGTCTCCTCCACTTGCGTACTTGCGCGCGTTCTCGAGCAGATTGGCCAGAGCACGCTCGATCGCATCCGCGTCGAGCAACATTTCCGGCAGCGAAGTGGGCAACTCCAAGTGGAGCGCCAGGCCGGCATCGGCCAAGCGGGCGTGATGCTCGTCCGCCACGCGACGCAGCAGCGACGCGGGATCGCAGGGAGCGGGGCTCACCCGGAAGGACTCGCGCTCCAGCCGCGACGCGTCCATCACGTCGGCAACCAGCCGTTGCAAACGCCGCGCATCCCGACGCAGCGCCGCGTAGTACTCAATGCGACGCGCCTCGTCCTGCACGCGTCCTTCTGCAAGATTCTCGGCCAGCAGCGCCAGCGATGCAGCCGGTGTCCGCAACTCATGGCTCACTCCCGCGATGAACTCCACACGCATCCGCTCCAACTCGGCTTGCCTCAGCAGCGCGCGCCGACCAATCGCTCCCACGGTGAGCAAGGCGACCGCAAGCAGGCCCGCCCCGATCCAAAGCCCGCGTTGACGCCGAGCGAAGGCCTCGACGTAGATCTCTGGACTCCTCAACACCAGGCGCCACCCACCCGTCAATCCCTGCGGCGGCTCGACCGCGCCGAGGGTGCGACCGAACTCCAAGGGAGCCGCCGGTGCCGCGATCTCCCAGGAATCGTCGCTGGGCAGCACCTCACGCCACGCGAGGGAGAGTGAAGTGTGAAGCGCGCGCTCCTCAAAGAGTGCGCCGCGCCGCGCCATGGGATCGAGCAGGGCCACGCCCGCGGGAACGGAAAATCCGTTCCGCGACGAGTCCTGCTGCAAGGCAGTCGCGATCTGGATGGCGCGTAGCGAGGAGGTGAGAGCTGCCTGTTCGACAGACGTGAGTTGTGGATTCTCTCCGTCCGCCTCCCGGAGAAAGCGCAACTCGCGTTCCCACTCCGAAGCAGGCAAGGCGAGCTGCGAGGCCAGAATGCGCGCGCGCAGATCCTCCCGCGTGAGCCGCGAAGCGGTCGGATCTCCGTCGGCCTCCAAGGCGTCAGCCAAGCGATGGCCCGCGAGCAATGCCAGACAGCGACCATCCAGCAATGCGTCCGGCGGGCAATGTTGAATGATTACCTCCAAAAACTGGACTGCATCTTCCCACTGCGCCAGGCGCGCAGCGGCCTGCGCTGCGATCAAGCGCAAGCGCACCCCTGTGGCAATCTCACCTGATTCCAACAGCTCGATGCCGGTCTGCGCGGCTTCGAGCGCGGTGGCGCTATCCGCCGCCACCTGACGGGCTTGACTGAGCCAGGCCCGGGCGGGCGTGAACTCCTCTAACACGGATCCGTCACGCTCATCTGCCAGTTCACGACCGACAGGAGGCAGCGAGGGTTGAATGAGGCGCCCTTGCGCATCCCAGCGAAAAGCGAGCAACACGGAGTTCCGATCCCCGCCTTCGAAGGCTGAAGCCAGAATCTCCGCGCGCCAGACACGCCCGCGTGATGCCAAGGCAGACTCGAAGGCTTCGGCATCGGCAAGCGCTTGCGACCGGCCCGCCACCACAGGATCCCGGCTGGTCCACCAGGGAAGCCCCAACGCGGTGACTGCCAGTGCCGCGAAGGCGAGCAGCCAAATCAGGGCCCAACGCCGACGAAGTTGCAAGGGCCGCGCATGCCGCACGCGCCGATCCTAGCAGGCACAAGATGCTTGCCGCGCAGCGGGCAGGCGCTGCGCGAACAAGGCTTTGCGACCGGGGCGAGAGGGTCTCCCTCGTCTGCGTTGCTCCCTGTCGAGCGGCGAAGCCGGATACCCGACTCCGCATGCGCGTCCCTCAAGCCCTAAATCGCACACATTCCTTAGGCTGAAGCCGACGCGCTTCAAGCGTGGTGCGATTCCTTCCAAACTGGTGGGATTGAGGCGCAAGGCTAAAATCTGCACACCATGCTTGCTCGATCCTCGCGCTTTCTGGCCGCTTCGGCCATCACCCTCCTGGCCGCCTGCGCGGCCTCGCCGTCATCTGATTTCTACCAGCACGTCAACCAAGACTGGATCACGACGCATCCGGTGCCGCCGGAATACTCCTCCTACGGAGTCTTCCACGAGATTCACGAGCGCAATGAATTGATCTTGCGTGAAGTCTTGGAAGACGCCGCCGCGCGTCGGAAGGAAAGCACGCTCGATCGAGATCTGCGTTTGGTGGGCACCTTCTGGGCGAGCGGCATGGACGAACAAGCAATCGAAGCGCTCGGCACTGCCCCGCTCGCGGCAGAACTGGCGCGCGTGAACGCCATCCACTCCCTCGAGGGTCTGGTGGATGCCATGGCCGCTCTGCACCAGATCGGTGTGGAAGTCGGCTTCGGATTCGCGCCGGAAGCGAGTTTGGTGGATCCGCAGCGCACCATTCTCTTCATGATTCAAGGCGGCTTGAGCCTGCCGGAGCGCGACTACTACCTCGCGCAAGACGCTGAGAAGCAAGCCATTCGCGACGCCTTCCGCGATCACGCGACGCGGATGTTCGCACTGCTCGGCGAAGACTCCGCCACTGCTGCCGCCGACGCCGATCGCGTGATGCGGCTCGAAACGGCGATTGCAGAGATCTCCTTGGGCGCAGTCGAAATGCGAGATCTGAGCAATCTCGTCAACGAGTTGTCGCTCGCCGACGCAGAGCAGGCTCTGGACAACTTCGAACTGCGGCGTTGGTTGAAAGGCTTGGGCTTGAGCGCTCCGGAAGTCGTGAACTTGGCCACGCCGACCTTCTTCGCTGGCTTCAAGAGCGTGTTGGCCGCGCATCCGCTGGACGAATGGCGCGCTTATCTGCGGCTCCACCTAGCCGGTGGCATGGCCGACTACTTGCCGCGCGCCTTCGCGGAAGAGCAATTCACCTTCGTCAAGGTCCTGACCGGACAGCAGGAGATGCAGGAGCGCTGGAAGCGCGTGCTGGAAGCCACCAATGGAGCGGCCGGTGAAGCCGTGGGCAAGGCTTACGTGGCGCGCGCCTTCAGCCCGCGCGCGAAGCAGATTGCCGAGACCATGGTCGCCGATCTACTCGCTGCGTATCGCGAGAACTTGCAGAGCTTGGAATGGATGGGCCCCGAGACCAAGGCCGAGGCCTTGAAGAAGCTTGGCGCATTCGGCGTGAAGATCGGCTATCCCTCGAAGTGGCAGGATTACTCGCAACTGCGCTTTGAGGAAGGGCAGTACTTCAAGAATGCGCTGGCAGCGGCGCGCTTCAACACCGCCGACGCACTCGCGAAGATTGGCAAGCCCACGGACCCGGAAGAGTGGGGCATGACACCGCAAACCGTGAATGCCTATTACCATCCGATGCGCAACGAGATCGTGTTCCCGGCCGCGATCCTGCAGCCTCCGTTCTTTGATGAAAAGATGGACCTCGCGTCCAACTACGGCGCCATGGGCGGCATCATCGGACACGAAATCACGCACGGTTTCGACGACCAGGGCAGCATGTTCGACGCCGACGGCGTCTACCGGATGTGGTGGACGGAAGCCGACCGCACGGAGTTCATGCGACGCGCGCAGATGCTGGTGGACCAAGCGAACGCGCACAAAGTCCTTCCCGGAGTGATGCTCAACGGCGAACTCACCCTCGGCGAGAACATCGCAGACCTGGGTGGCATCAAGATGGCATATCGCGCCATGCAGCTCGCCATGCAGCGGTCGCCGCTCGGCGAGATGGACGGCTTCAGCCCCGAACAGCGTTTCTTCCGCTCTTGGGCGCGGGCGTGGCGGGAAAACAGCCGCAAGGAAGCGCTCAAGGTGCAGGTGTCCGTTGACCCGCACGCGGTGAACAAGTTCCGCTGCAACGGTCCGCTCTCGAATCTGCCGGAGTTCGCCGAAGCCTTCCACATCCGCCCGGGCTCGCCGATGGCGGCACCCGAAGCAACGCGCGTCGTGATCTGGTAGTGGTCTAAGCGCAGAGGGCGGAGAACCACTGCACCACCCGGTTCTCCGCCCACCACGGGTCCGCGTCGCGCGCCACGCCGTCGAACGCGGGCGCGGCGCCAAGGAAACCGTTGTGTCCGCCCCAGCGGGTCATGAGCAGCCGCAGGTTCGGACGCGCGCGCAACGCCGCGAAATCACGCGCGTTGTAGGGCACCAGGGGATCGTCCTCGGAATGAATCACCAAACCGGGCAGCGCGATCCGCGGCAACACGTGCAGCGCGCTCGCGCGGTTGTAGTAGTCGTTGGCGCTGCGGTAGCCGAAGGACGGCGCCGTCCAGAGGTGATCCATGGTGTAGAAGTCGCGGAATCCGCGCGCGGCGTCGAAGGGATAAAGATGCGGATAGAGATTCGCCTTGCCCGCAAGCGTGGTGCGGAAACCGCGCAGGAAATTCTTCATGTAGAGCCGGTTCATGGCGCCCGTGTGCATGGCCCGGCAGCAGGTCACGAGATTGAAAGGAGTGCTCACCAAGGCGATCGCGCGCACGTCGGCAGGCGGCTGACTCCCCCAGCGCGCCGCAGCATGCGCGGCGATGGAGCCGCCGATCGAGAATCCGGCAACGCCGATCGGGCTGCGCGGACGACGCTCACCGAGCCAACTGACGAGCGCGTGCAGATCGTCAGTGAGGGCCGCGTTGTAAAGAGTGGGCGTGCGGTCCCAGGTGCCTCCGCAGTTCCGAATGTTCAGCCGCAAGGTGGCAAAGCCGCGCGCATGGGCTTTGGCCGCGGTGCCGAGCATGTAGGGACTGCGGGCGCTGCCCATCAATCCGTGCACAAGAATGAGGATGGGCGCGTCGGGATTGCTTTGCCAGTTGGCCTCGACGCGCACGGAAGTCTCCGCATCCACCGCCAGCCAAAAGTCTTCCGCCGCCGCCGTGAAGCCGTCGTTCGCGCGCGGCCAGCGCGAGCCGGCGATCGTCATCGGATGCCTGCCGTGCAGAAGCGGGTGCGGATAGAAGGGAGGGAAACGCAAAGGGGTCAAATGGCCATGGTCGAGTCCCAGCCGCCGCGCCAGGCCGTGGCGAGATATTCCTCTTCGGTGAAGGAGTCCACCTGGATCACGTCGTCGCGCGCAGCTTCGGCGCGTTGCAGGATCGTGGCTTCCTCGCGGGTGATGACCGCATCGGCAATCGCCTGCGGAACCAGTTGATCCAGCGGAAGCTTCGGCAGACGCCCACTCTTCACCGCCGCCCGCAAATTGTGGGCGATTCCGTCCGCCTGCACGCAAAGCTGGAAAGCCTGCTCCAACCGCGCGATCGGATCATCACCCTGCGGGCGGAACACGCCATGCGTGAGCCGATCTCGCTGTGCGCCAGGCGACTGCAGGATTTCGGCGATCGCCGCGACGTCGGAGTCGCGCGGGCCGGAACCGATCGAGTTGAGCCGCGACCAGAGTCCCACGGGTCCCCGCAGCAACCAGTTGAGCGCAGGGTGTCCGAATTCGCGGAGGATGCCGTCGAAACCTTGCTGGATTTGCGCGTGCGCGTGCTCCATGGCCCACCGGTAGAGCGGTCGATCCTCGCGGCGGCAGCCGTCGTCTTCGTAACGGCGAACCGTGGCGGAAGCGAGATACATCCACGAGAACACGTCGCTGAAGCGGCCGGCCAGCGTCTCTTTGCGCTTGAGCGCGGCGCCGTGCAGCCCCATGGCCACGTCGGCGAGCGCCGCAAAAGATGCCGAGGCCCAGGCCAGTTTCTGGAGGTCGCGCCGGGTGGCCGCGCGGCCTGGCACACGCGCGGCATGACCGCGGGTGAGCGACAGCACGACGGAACGGGAGAGATTGGAGCTCACGTGTCCGATGTGGCTCCAGAAAGCGTGATCGAAAGCGACGAGATCTTTCGCCTCCAGCGCCATGATTTCCTTCTGCGCCCATGGATGGCAACGAATCGCCCCTTGGCCGAAGATCATGAGGGTGCGCGTGAGAATGTTGGCGCCTTCCACAGTGATCGAGATCGGCGCGGCGAACCAGGCTTGCGCCAGCGGATTACGCGGTCCGCGACTGATCGCGGCGCCGCCGAGGACGTCCATGGCGTCGGCCACGGAGTGACGCATGATTTCGGTGAAGTGATACTTCGCGATGGCCGACACGACGGCAGGCTTGGCTCCCCCGTCGAGGGCTGCGCAGGTCAGTCGGCGCGCAGACTCCAGTAAGTAAGCATTGCCACCCAGCCGAGCGAGCGGCTCTTGCACGCCCTCGAAGCGTCCGATGGGCACGCCGAACTGTCGGCGCACGGCGCTGTACGCTCCCGCGATCCGCGCGAAGGCCTTGGTTCCGAACGCGGCCTGCGCCGGCAGCATGATGCCGCGCCCCGCGGCGAGTTGCTCCATCAGCATGCGCCAGCC
>CAZCXL010000091.1:0-9082 GCA_964502625.1 uncultured Planctomycetales bacterium
GTGAGCACGCGCCAGCTCACGGCGGAGGCGCTGCACGCTCATTTCGAGGTCAACGTGATTGGCGTGCTGCACGGGTGTCAGGCCTTTTTGAAGCACGCAGTGGATCGTCAAGGCGAAGGCGTGCTGATCAACGTGTCGAGCGGCGCCGCGTGGCGCGGCTTCGCCGGCTGGGGGGCCTACTGCGCAGGCAAGGCCGCGCTCGACCGGCTCACCGAAGTCCTGCAACTCGAAGAGTCGGGGCGTGGTTTGCGGGCTTACGCGGTGGCGCCTGGAGTCGTGGACACGGCCATGCAGGAGTTGATTCGCGGCCAGAGTCCGGAGGTGTTTCCCGACGTGGAAGTTTTTCGCCGCATGAAGCGCGAAGGCTCCTTCAATTCCGTGGCCTTCGTGGCTCGTCACTTTCTCGAGATTGCCTTTGATCCGCAGAAGCGCCCTGAGGGAGTGACCGTTCGACTTCCCGCGGAGGTGGAATGAGCAGATATTCCATGGTTACAAGGCTATGAACTGGTGAAACCCAGCGAGATCCAGGAACCCTTAGCCGCTAGCATGGCTCCAACCTGGACCCCACGTCGATCGACCCCATGAAAAAATTCCTCCTTCCTCTACTCGCCCTGCCGGCTCTCGCCGCTCTCCCTCTCAACTCGAACACTTCTGGTCCCTACGTGGACAGCCAGGGTCATGTCTGGGACACCTTGCCCAGCCCGAGTCAGTACTCCAGCGCCGCCGAGTTCGACGCCAAGTTCTCACGCGAAATCTTCACCACGCGCGACGGTCACCAATTCCAAATTGACCGCCCGCTCACTACCGAAGAGATTGCGGAGAACCGCGCCATGGATCAGCTCAGCCAAGGCTTCACACGCATGCAAGGCAGCGGCAACGGTTTGCGCGCTTCGGTTTCCACCAACAACCCGGTAGACGAGGAATATCGCGCTCTCTACGCCACGACTGGCGCGCTGAAGACGGCGATCTTCGCCGAAGTGGCGGACGCCGATGCGGCGATGAAAGCGAACTGGGGCATTGACCTTGTGCCGACCAAAGGCGCTTTCTGGGATTCGAATGACACTGCGGACATCGTCGGCCTGCTGGACGAGGCTTTCGCGGAGCACGGCTACGCCGGCATGGACATGATGAATGCCTGGTCCAATGATCCGACTTCCGGCGGCGCGATTGGCGTGGCCTACATTGGCTTGCCGCGCGCCTTGGTGAAGAAATACCAAGGCTGGGAGGGCAACATTCTCGAGCACGAAGTGGGGCATACCTACACCCTGCAGCATTGCTGCGACGGCAACTGCACGATGCAGTCCGTGCTGGACATCGGTGCCCTCGGCGGATTCCACAATTACAGCGAATCGTGCTCGGGCCAGAATCACTCCAGCGTGATGAACAGCCAGAAGAACCGCTATTAATGCGGCGTTTGTGGATGGATGGCGCGAAGGGGAGCCCTGCACGGCTCCCCTTCGGTTTGTTGCTGGCCTCGGCGCTACTGAGCGGCGGCTGCTCCCGCGCGGAGTCGCCGGCCAACGATTTCCCGAAGGGCGGCGCCGTGCTGTGGGAGGTGCCCGAGGTGCCCACCGGCATCACCATGACCGTGAATGCTCGCGCCGTGGATGCGGAGGTGCTGCGCGGCTATTTGCTGCCTGTTTGGGCCGAGCGCTGGGACGATTTCGCGAACCTCGAAGAAGCGACGCGTGAATTCTTCGCAGATCCGCAACCGCTCCTCACTCCCTTGGTGAGAGGAATACTTCTGCTGCACGAGGCCGAGCAGCGCTGGCCGACTCTGGAGGAGGAAGTGCTTCAGGAGTACGACGCGGCGATGCGCCGCGACACGGGGGCGATCTACGAGAGCATGTTGCGCCGCCTGGGCGAATCCGGCATGCGCGCGCATCAGGAGCGCGAAATCCGCAAACGAATGCTGCTGGCGGCTTTCGGTGAAGAGGCGGATCCCGTCACCGAAGACGAGGTTTACCAGCGCTATGGGGAGATGATGGCCGCCGTGGAGGATCCGGCCGCGCTTGCGCGCAGAGGCATCGACTTTAATTTTCTGTCGCCCCAGATTCGCGCCGACCTGGAGAACACCCGGGCGGTCGAACTGCAGGAAGCATGGCTGGATCACGTGCTTCCGACTGCGCGTGTGAGCGTGGTTCTGCCTGGCGGCCGCGGGGTTACCTGGTAGTCCGGCTGGCCCTATCATGGGCCAGCAATGAAATCGCGCACGGGTCACTCACGCTCTCTCGGGCGCTACGCGCCGATTCTCGCCGCGACGTTCCTGCTCTGCCTCCGTGGTGGCGGAGTGTCTGCGGACGAAGGTCAGTGGTTGCCGGAGCAGATCGCCGGGCTTGACTTTCCGGGGCTCAAAAAACGCGGCCTTGAGTTGAGCGCCAAACAGATATGGAACGGCAGTGAAGGTCTGTTGACCGCGGCCGTGCAGATCAACGGCTGCTCGGCGAGTTTCGTCAGCGCAGAGGGGCTGATTGTCACCAATCACCATTGCGGATTCGCGGCGATCAACGCCGCAAGCACGGTCGAGCGCAATCTGCTGGAGGATGGTTTCGTGTCGGCGAGCCGCGCTGAAGAGATTCCCGCGCCCGGCTACTCCGTGTCTTTCGTGCGCGGCTATGAAGACGTCACCGCAGAGATCAAGGCCGCCGCAGCTGCTGCCGGAAGTGATCCCGGCGATCAATGGCGCGCCGTGCAGACGGAGCGCAGGCGGTTGGAGCAGGAGGGCAACAGCGCCTTCGAGAGCTCGATCGTGGTGTCTTACTTCGAGGGCCGCGAGTGGCGGCGCATTCGCCGCACCGTGCTGCGCGACGTGCGGTTGGTGTACGCGCCACCGCGCGACGTCGGCGAATACGGCGGCGAGACCGACAACTGGATCTGGCCGCGCCACACGGGTGATTTCAGCTTCTTCCGCGCCTACGTCGCGCCGGATGGCTCCCCGAGCGAGTATGCGGCGGAGAACGTTCCCTACTCGGCCGCACGTTGGCTCGAGGTCTCCACGCATGGCATCGAGGAAGATGGCCTGGTGATGGTGCTCGGCTATCCCGGCCGCACCAATCGCTACGCCACCTCCGCTGCGGTCGAAGCCGCCGAGGCGCGGCTGTATCCGCTCCGGCTCAAGGTGTTCCGCGAGATGATCCGGATCCTCGAGGAGGATGCTGCCGGCAATCCTGAGAAGGAGTTGCGAATTGCCTCGACGATCAAGTCTCTGGCGAACGTGAAGAAGAATGCCGAAGGCCAAGTCTGGGGTCTGGAGCGCAATGCGGTCGTGGAGAGCAAGCTCGCGGAGGAAGCGGAGATCAGCAAATGGATCGCCGCGGATCGTGAGCGTTCCAAAAAATGGGGGAGCGTGCTCACCGAGTTGCTTGAATTGGATCGCGTGGACGGCGCGCGAGTTGAGCGCGACTTCCTGCTGGATCAACTCTCGCGCGCTGCGGCGTTGCGTGAGCAAGAACCGGCTGCGGCGGATCTCGCCGTCTTTGAAATGCTCGTGAAGGCATGCTTCGATCTGCCACCCGGCCGCCGCGTGGATGCGCTGGAAGCCTGGCAGTCAAGCGGACGCAGCGGAGGATTTGCCGCGCTGGCGGAGTTGCTGCGCCCGGCCACGGAAGAGTTGCGGGCCTACCGTGACGTCGCCGCCGGCCGCCGCATGGACGTTGCCGCGCGTTGGATCGAGGCGCAGGAAGCCTGGCGCGGCAAGCGGTTCTACCCTGACGCGAACAGCACTCTGCGCGTCAGCGTGGCGAGCGTGCGCGGCTACGAACCGCGCGACGGTGTCACGCACGTTCCCTTCACCACTGTGGACGGCATGCTGCGCAAGCACACGGGCGAAGGGGAGTTCGACGTTCCGGACGCAGTCATCAACGCGGTTGCCAAAGACCCGGCCGCGCGCAAATTGCGCGTTTGCTTTCTCTCCGATGCCGACACCACGGGAGGCAACAGCGGTTCTCCCGTCGTGGACGGGAAGGGGAGACTGGTCGGCCTCAACTTCGACCGCGTGTTTGAGAACGTCGCGGGCGACTACGGATGGAACACTGAGCGCAGTCGAAACATCTGCGTGGACATCCGCTACGTCCTGTGGCTGATGCGCGAAGTCTGGCCCGCCCCCGCCTTACTGGCAGAAATGAGAGTCAAATAGAGACCTAACATGCACATTTCCACCCACAACTGGATGCGCGCCGAGCCGCTCGAAGTGACGCTCGCGCGCATTTCTCGCCTTGGAATCGAAAGCATTGAGATCAGCGGCGAACCGAAGCAATTTGAAACCAAGGCTTCGCGCGCGGCGCTGAAGAAGCACAAGGTGCGCTGCTGGGGCGGCGTGACCTTGACCCTCGGCGAGCGCAACCTCGCGGCCAAGGATCCGCGGCAGCGCGCAGCCTCGGTGGAGTACGTCAAGAGCGTGGTCACGATGGTTCATGAGTTGGAAGGCCAGGAGATCACCATCGTGCCGGCCACGGTGGGCAAGATCGTGGCGGAGTCCACCCCCGAAGAAGAATGGAAGTGGGTGGTTCAAGGCCTGAAGGAGGTCTATGACTACGCCAAGAAGTGCGGCGTGCGCATGGCGATCGAGCCGCTGAACCGCTTCGAAACTTACTTCATCAATCGCGGAGACCAAGCGCTACGCATGGCCGAAGAAGTGGGACCGGAATGCGGGGTCTGCCTGGACATGTTCCACATGAACATCGAAGAGGTAGACCTCTTTGCCACCATCCGCAAAGTCGGCAAGCGACTCGTGGACTTCCACGTCGCCGAGAACAACCGCCTCGCTCCTGGGCAAGGCAATCATGATTGGCCGCGCGTGGTCAAGACCTTGAAGGAGATCGGCTACGACGGCGCGCTGACGCTCGAGATCGTGGCGCCGGTGGACCGCACGCCGGTGTCGCCGTACAAGAATCAAGTTGAGAAAAATCCGGTGGACATCAGCCCGGAGCAACTCAAGTTCATTCAGGATCACGGCAGCTCACTGCTCTCCGAGGAGTTCTACACCTCCTTGTACGTGCAGTCCGCGAAGACCCTCTTGCCGCTCATTCGCTAGCATGAAAATCACGGCCGTAGAAGCGATCTGGCTGCACTGCCCGCTCGAGGCCGGGGCACAGCACGTCTCCGACTTCGGCAAGATTCGGAGTTTCGATTCGGTGCTCGTCATCGTGCGGACGGAGAACGGCTTGTGTGGCTACGGCGAAGCCAAGGCCGGCGTGGGCAGCGCGGCTCATTGCGCGGCGCTCGCTGCGCTTGTCCGCGAAGAACTCGGCCCGGTGCTACTCGGGCAAGACGCGCGCCAGGTACAGCGCTTGTGGAGCCTGATGTACAACGGCCCGCGCGCAGGGCATGCTGTGGCGCGCGGCCGCGCGATGCCGGTGTTGGGTCGCCGCGGACTGCATCTTTGCGCGATGAGCGGTGTGGATCTTGCGCTCTGGGATCTGCTGGGCAAGTCGCTCGGTCAGCCGGTGAGCGCGCTCCTGGGCGGCGCGTGCCGCGATCGCGTGCGCGCCTACGCCAGCGGCGGGTGGGCGGACGAGCGTGAAATCGGCGAAGAGTTGACTGGCTATCTGCGCAAAGGATTCACGGCCGTCAAGATGCGCATGGGGGCGATGGACGGCTCCGTGGTCACGAGTGTCGCGCGCGTGCGCGCTGCGCGCAGCGCGATCGGCGCGGACGTGGAGCTCATGGCCGATGCGCACGGCACGATGAGCGTGGCCGACGCCAAGCGTTTTTGCGCTGAGGCCGCAGACGCCGGTCTGCGGTGGCTGGAAGAGCCCGTCGGCGCCGATGATCGCGCAGGCGCAGCGGAAGTGCGGCGCATGAGCACGATTCCCATTGCCGCCGGCGAAAGCGAGACCACCTGCTTCGAGTTTCTGGAACTGCTGCGCTCTGGCGCGGTGGACGTCTTGCAGCCGGATCTCGCCATCTGCGGCGGTCTCACCGAAGGCTGGCGCATTGCCGCACTCGCCGTCGCGCATCAGCGCGAATTGGCGCCGCATTGCTGGGGCTCGGCGATTTCCTATTCCGCCGCGCTCACGCTCGCGGCCTGCAGCCCAGCCGGAATCTTCGTCGAATGGCCGATGGGAGGCAATCCCTTGCTGCGTGAATTGCCGCGGCAAGATCTGACCCCGCGCGAGGGTTGGGCCGTGCCGCTGCCCGGGCCGGGCTGGGGCTTGGAACTCGATCCGGCAGTGATTGCGCGCTACGCGAAGCAGCCATGAGCGAACCCGTCCGCATCCATCACGTGAACCTGCTGGTGGACAACCTGGCACCGGCCGTTGCGTTCTATCGCGACGTGATCGGCTTGCCGTTGGATGCCACGCCCGACCAAGGATTTCCTTCCCAATTTTTCCGCTTCGGAGGTGGCCAGCAGTTGCACATGAACGAGGTGAAGGACGCGCACTCCCACCGCGGGCATTTCTGCGTGGTCGTTCCCGACTTCATGGCCGTCTACCGGCGCGCGGTGGCGGCAGGCGCGCTCGACGTGGAGGTCTGGGGACGCATTCGCCGGCTGGCCAACGGAAAGTTGCAGATGTTCGTGCGCGATCCTTCCGGCAATCTAGTCGAGATTGCGAGTGAGCCCGGCGCGCCGCTCAATCGCGTAGAGCTGGGTGCAACGCACTTTGATGAAACCATCGGCGATTTCACCGTGACGCCCGGCACGCGTCTCGGGCCGCAGTGAGCATTTTGCTGCTCGAGAGTCTGCACCCTGAGGCCGAAGTCCTATTGGCCTCGGAATGGCCGCTCGCGCGCGCCTCCGCCCCGGAGGAGCCTGGACCGAAGGTCGCGTGTTCCTCCGTACTCGCCATCTTGACTCGCGGCCGCGGTCCGGTGCACGCCGCATTGATCGCGCGTTGTCCGCAGTTGAAGGTGATTGCGCGCGCAGGCGTGGGTGTGGACAACGTGGATCTGGCGGAGGCTCGCAGTCGCATGGTGCCCGTGCTGTTCGCGCCCGGCGCCAATGCGGCGACCACTGCGGAGCACGCGATCGCGCTCATGCTGGCTCTCTCGCGCCGCCTTCCCGAACAAGCGCGCGCCGTTGCGGAAGGGCGGTGGGAAGAGCGCGCGCACTACGGGGGCGACGAAGTCCACGGCAAGACGCTGGGCATCGTTGGCTACGGCGGCATTGGGAAACGCGTGGCGCGCGTGGCCGCTGCGTTGGGAATGGAGGTGATCGTTGCGGCGCGCCCGGGACTTGCCTGCGAGCATCCGCAACTTTCGCTGCCCGAACTTTTGGGGCGCGCGCATTTTGTGAGTCTGCATCTACCGCTTCGGCCTGAGACGCGCGGGCTGATCGGCGCGGCGGAATTGGCCGCAATGCGGCCTGGCGCCTGTCTCATCAACACCGCGCGCGGCTCACTCGTGGATCAGGCAGCCGTGGCTGCCGCGCTCACGAGCGGCCGGCTCGGCGGATTCGCCGCCGACGTGCTCGATCCCGAACCGCCTACGCCGCATGATCCGCTGCTGCGCCATCCGCGCGCCCTGATCACCCCGCACGTTGCGTCGCTGACTGCTTCGACTTACCGCGAGCTCTGCATGCTCAGTGCGCAGCACGTGCTGGCGATTTTGCGCGGCGAAACCGTGGACGCGCGCTTCGTGCACCCATGAGTCGGCAGTTGCGCGGCTCTCGGCTTGCCCTGCTTAATCCGTCAAGGATGCGCGCTCGCGCGCGGAGAGGGTCAGCGTCGCGCTGAATCCGGTCGTGTCGAGGAGGTGCAATCCCTCGTTCTCAAAGAAAGACGCGATGCCATGGAACTGCCCTGGCGGAATGTCTCGGAACAGCCAACAACCAGGACTCATCGGCGTTTCCGGAGCCAGCACCGGCCAGACGGCTTTCCCGTAGACGCTCAGAAAGGGCTTCCACCCGTCCGGAGCCGCGGTGAAAGGCGTACCGTCCGGGTTCAGCACCTGCAGGACGAACTCGCGGCCGGGAACGAGCCGAATCCGTCCGAGCGAGTCTTCGTCACGCGCTTCGGCGAAGTGGCTGATTTGCTGGATCACATAGCCTTCGCGCGCCAGGCGGATCAGGGTTCGGCTGCCCGCGGCCACCATGCCGAGATCGAAGCGGCCGTCTGGGTCGCTGAGCGCTTCCTGGCGCCAAGTGTCGTTGCTGACGACCAAGGACACACCTGCAATGGGCGCGCCGGAAGAATCTTCCACAACTCCGGTCAGCGGAAGTAACTGTGGCAGCGCTCCTACCTTAACGACGTGCTCCCCATCTCCGGGTTGCAGCGGGACTCTCTCGTCCAACACGACGAAACCGCGAAACTTGACCGTGACGCGCACGGGTACATCCACGTGGATGCCGTCCACCACCACCCGGCCTTTGGACGAGAAGGAGGTGCCGAGCAAGATGCTCTGCTCTTGCGTGTTGGTAGTGGAGCCATAGCCGCCGCTGTGCTCGGTGAAACGCCCGGTCATGAAGTTGCGTTCCAAGAGCGCAGTGGAATCCGCTTTTCCCGTGAAGAGCAATTCAGCGCGCAACTCGCCCCAGCCACCGGGCGGAGCATCGGACGCGACGAGTACGACTCGGGAAGCGGGTTTAAGTTCCAGATCTTGCCCAGTCTGCGCTTGGGCGGTGATGGGATGCGCGAGAGATATGAAGCCTTCCGCCTCCGCCTGCACCTCGTCCGTCGGCGGCGAGGACTGCAGCACGGAGGTCCGGCCCTCGGCGTCGGTGCGCTGATTCTCGCCCCAGCTGCCGATCCGCACACTGGCACCTGTGATGGGTCGCCGCGCCATATCCACGACGCGGAAGTGCAGCCGCTGGGTCGCGCTGAAGCGCAGCACGACGGGCCTCGGCATCTGCAAGAACTCCGGCACGGGGAAGATCGGGCTCTCGCTGGAGCCGACGTCCGGAGGCTGCGAGACGAAGAAGGTGAGAGTCTCCGCGTCGCTCACTCCCTCCAATTTCTCGTAGTCGAAGAACATCATCCCGTTCGCGTCGAGTGAGCTGCTGCTGCTCGAAGACGATCCTCCTTCCGCCACCCGGTAGCCGGCTGGAGCACCGGCCATCGGCACGCCGGAGGGATCATGCAGGAATTGGATCGCGGTGTGGGGCTTGATCTCGACGTCCACGATCACGCCGTCTGCGGCGCTGGGG
>CAZCXL010000092.1:0-9076 GCA_964502625.1 uncultured Planctomycetales bacterium
CCCGCCGGCGGCCCGGCCGAGGCCGGAGAGAATGGCGGTCATCATCACCAAGCCCGCGGAGGGAATCCCCGCAGCGCCGATCGAGGCCATGAGCGCCGCGATCACCACATAGATCTGGTCGGCGAAGGTGAGATCGAACCCACCTGCCGAGGCGTAAAACTGGGAGAGAAAGATGACTCCTACGCATTCGTAGAGCGCAGTGCCGTCCATGTTGACGGTGGCGCCGAGCGGCAGCGTGAAAGAAGAAATCTTGTTGGGTACTCCGCCACGTTTCTCAACCGTTTCGAGCGTGACCGGCAAGGTCACCGATGAACTCGAAGTGCTGAAGGCGGTCAAGAGCGCCGGCGTCATTGCACGGAACCAGGCCCATGGCGAAACGCGGCCGAGCACCCGCAGCAGTAGAGGCAGCACCACTGCCGCGTGGAAGAGCAGCGCGCAAGTCACGACCACCATGTAGAAGAGCAGCGGCCGGAATGCGGAAAGCCCCGTCTCGCCAATCACCTTCACTATCAGGACGAAAACTCCGTATGGAATCAGTTTCAGCACCCATTCCGCCACGCGCATCATCAACTCGAAGCCGGACTCAAAGAATCCCATCATGCGGGCGCGGTGCGGCTCTTCCAGCCGACCGATGAAGAAGCCGGAGATCAACGCGAAGAAGATCACCTGCAGCAGCAGCGCGTTGTCGGAGAAAGCGCCAAAGACGTTCTCCGGCACCATGCGTTCGATGATGTCCGCAAAGGATCGACCGGCAGCCGCTTCGTAGTTCTCCGGCACGGCGAGCGGAAGTGCGGCGCCCACGCCGGGGCGTGTGAGGTTGATCGCGGCCAGACCCACCAAGATGGCCAGCAGTGAAGTCATGATGTACCACCCAAAGGTCTTGGCCCCGAGCCGTCCGAACTCGCGTCCCCCAGACAGGCCGGCCACGCCGCTGATGATGCTGGTCAGAATCAGCGGCACGATCAGCATCCGCAGCAGATTCATGAATACGTTGGCAGCAAGACGGAACGGCGCGAGCCAGTTGTCCCGTGCGCAGCCTTGCTCCAGACGCTCGATCCCATCGGCGCCGAGCGTGAAGCTCGCGTCCGCAAACTGCTGCAGCGCAAGCCCAGCGGCTGCGCCGAGCAGCAGGCCGAGCAGGATCTTGGTGTGCGCCTTCACGCTCTCATGGTAAGGGCGCGGATGGAACAGGCGCTCGGTTTAGATCTCGACGCCGAATACGCCCTTGAGGCCGAAACCGACGATCAGTGAAACCACCACGAACCAGATCATGATCGAAATCTCGCCGCCGTCGAGGAAGCCAAGCGGCATGGGCGGATAGTCCACGTGGACCGCGCGCACGAAGGAGGTGCTGGGCAACACGGGTTCGCCGAACCAGACGATCGGGTCTTGGGCGGCGGCGAATCGCGACAGAGGCTCGGAGGTGCGCATGGCCGCGAGGCGCCGGCCGCGCTCGCCCACCGCGATTTCCTTCGTCACGGTTTCCGCGCCGCTACGCAGCGTCAGCACGTGGCGTCCCGGTTGGTCGGCGCGCACCTGGATGAGAAGGCGGGGCTCCTTCGAATCAGCCAACCGCACCGTGCGCAGCAGCGTGAGTCCGGAGGGAGCTTCGATCTGTACTTGAGTCGGATCACTGCCGACACTCAACTCGGCGATGACCAGGCGTTGTGCGCCTGCAGGCAGCGGATCGAAGGCATAGAGCGCGTTCAGTTGGAACCAAACCACCATGAACGGGGCGGCCAGCACCACCATCGGCAGCAGGTTGAGTCCGATGTATGCGAAATTCCAACCCAGGGTGCCGCCGGTGGACTTGAGGACCGTCGGCAGGTCATCCTGGAAAATCCGGATGGCCAGCAAGTTGTATTTGATGCGGCCCTTGACCGCTTTAATCCCGTTCTGCGAACTGACGTGCGGGAAGGCCATGATGAAGAGCACGCCCACCACTGCGCTGAGCACAGTCACGGCCCAAAACGGCCCAGCCCATCCCAACGCCATGTCCACCACGTTGAAAATCGCATTGAGCGCCGACGGCGCGAACAAGCCCAGCGCGACGAGCGCAGCGCTTGCCAACACGACAATCAGACGGCCCTTCACGGTGCAGCGTTCCTGTGAATGATGGGAGACGGGAGCGGAACTAGGAGATGTATCCCAGTCCTTTCAGCGAATCGGTGATCGCTTGATCGCTGGAGCCTGCGGCTTCGATCAGCTTGAGTTCCTTCTCGAGCACGTACTCGACGAATTCTTCCACCGACGAGTAGCCGGCGATCTCCGCGCATTTCTTGCAGCGGTCGAGCACCTGCTTGTTGATTTTGACTTTGTTGCCTCCGAACATGACGAAATCCTGGGTTAGAAGAGTGGTTGACCGTCCATCCCGACGGGCGGGGTGACGCCAAAACGAGAGTAGAGCGTGGCGGTCAGATCCTCGAGTGCGGGATCTTTCGCCAGAGTGACCTTGCGCCGCACCACGAGAGTGCCGCGCACGAGTTCGGGGTCCATCAAGTGGGAACCCGACCAACGCGAATCATTGTCCACGACGCAAATGCCGCGCTTCCAGTCACCGGTGACACCGCCGATTGCGCATTCGTCGCTGGCCCCGAAGCCAACGTTGAAACCAAGCTGCAAATCCGGAGCGGAGCCGAGCTGGTCGCCGTGGAAGGCCTCGGTTGCGGTGAGCAGGCGCGTGAACACGGGAGTGCCGTCTTCGTCGCGCAGCGCCGCGAGCTTGCCGCGCATCTCTTCGAGAATGCCCGGAGCCTGCGCATCAGTGACGATGCCTTCGCGTTCACGGCCCGCGCGGTTCAGGATGATGCCGTTGAAACCCACGCAGTAGGCGCGCGATTTGGACCAGTCCACCGGACCGGAGCCCGGAATAACTTCGCCGTGTCGGTCGAGGCTCAGAGCCAGCATGTCGGCGCTGCTGACGCCGTCGCGGAGCACGAGATAGCCCTCTTTCACCAACCAATCGTTGACGTGCATCTTGCGGCGGAAGGGTGCGAAGCCATGATCGCTCATCACCATGAGCTCCACAGGTTCGCCGCCCGCGCGCTCCTGAGTCTCGATCTGCTCCAGCAATTCACCGAGCATGGCATCCACCTGCGTGTAGACCCGGTCGATCTGCTGCGCGTAACTCATGCCGTCAAAGCTGCCGGCTACTTCCTGGTGCGGGTGCTTCGGATCGGTCGCGTGCCAAAGCATGTGGCAGCGCATGTCCAGGGACCCCACGTAGAAAAAGAGCAGGCCACCGCTTTCGCACCATTGATCGAGGGCGTAATCGAGCATGCGGCCCCGCTCCTCCATCACCGTGTCGGATTGCTCGATGAAGCCGGAGGTGTCGAGCAACCCGGCCTTGTAGGACTTGTAGGCGTCGGGGAAGCCCTGCGTGTAATACGGTCCGATTGCCGTGGCGAGATCTGCTGCGGCAGCGTCATCGGGCGTGCTAATCGGCGTGGCGGGCGCGAACGGATCGATCTGCACCGGAGTGCCGTAGATCTCGAACGGATCGGCGGAAACAAAGCGGAAACGCGTCCAGCCGCTGACCGGGATCATGCCACCCCACATCATTCCGAACTCCACCGGCATCCACTCAGTCCAGCCGCCGAGTTCGGCGACTCCCCAAGCGTCTTCGCCGATGCGCACCGCGAGTTGCGGCTGCTCCGCAGTGCGATCCACGTGGAACTCGACCGTTTCGAAGGTCTCGTGGGCGCGCGCGATCTCTCCGGCCAATCGGTTGCCTTCCGCAGCATCGCCGATCTTGAGCGCAGCGTCGCGCTGCTTCTCAAGCCTGGAAACGCTCTTGAGCGAGTCGTCCGGCCCGTGAATGCGATCGAAGACCTTCCAATGCTGGTCGTTCGAACGCAGCACCTTCACGTAATTCTTGTAGAAGGATTCTCCGGAGCCCGCAGTGACGCGCTCAGACCACAGGTAGGACTTGCCGCTTGCGGCGCCCACGAGGTCGGGCGTGCCCATGTCCGGGAAGGTCACGGCCTTGGTCGGAGCCGGCGGGAAGTTGGCCGGCATGCGGTGCACGTAGACCGGCACGCCTTGATCCGACATCACTTCCCAGAAGGCCGGGAAAGCGCGGGTGAGCCGCGATTCGCCGCCGCTGACCGGCACCTTGTAGCCGAAGAGCGGGATCTCGAGGCCCACCGGATCGGTGACGGACATCGAGGTCTGGATGCCGTAGTTCTGGCGATCCGTGTGAATGAAGTCGTAGAGCCCGTGCTTGCCCGGGTTGGTGCCGCAAATGAAATTGGACCAGGCCACCGGCGATTGCGGCGGCCATGAAGTTTGCAGCGAGGAAAAGGTTCCGTTCGCGATCAATTGCGCGAAATGGGGAAGCTTTCCTTGCTCGACCAAACTCATGAGCATCTCCGGGTCGAGTCCGTCCACGCCGAAGACCACCACGCGCTTGTCGGAATGCGGCTGTTCGCTGGCTCCGCCGCAGGCGGTTGCCGCCAACAACGCCAGAACGCCGAGACCGTTGCGGAATTGAGACATCACGCGGACTCCTGCTTCGCGCCGAACAATGGCTTGCCTTGCATGTACTTGGGAACCGGAACTCCGAAGAGGCTCAGCGCGGTAGGGCCGAGATCCAGCAGGTTCGGCGTGTCGGTGTTGAGCGGGCGGTCGCTGAAGATCACGCCCGGCACTTCGCGCGGGTCAATGCAGTGGTCTCCGGACCACGACTTCAGGTTGTCGGAGAACATCTCGGACGGGCAGGCACCCGTGGCGCAGTCCCATGAGTTGCGGAAGCCGCGCACGTAGCCGACGAACAGGTCGGGCGCTTCGAACACGTACGGTCCGGTGAAGATTTTGGCGGAATCGAAGATCTCGCGGAACACTTGGGTTCCAGTCTTGGGATCCACCAGGGCACCGAGTTCGGAAATGATCTTGGCCTTCAACTCGACGAGTTCCTTGCCCTCGGACACCACTCCGTCGCGCTCGCGCGCCTTGCGGTTGATGAAAATGCCCGTGAGGCCGAGCGCGAAGGCCCGCGTGCGCTTCCAATCCACGTCGCGACACCAGTCGCGCGAGATTTGCTTGCCGGTGGCAGGATCCACGGGTGCGTCGGCGTTCAGCACCAGGTAGCCTTGATCGCGCAACCAGGAGTTGAGGTTGAGGCCGCGCTGGAACTGGCAGAAGCCGTGGTCGCTGATCACCATCAGGCGGTCCCGCTTCGCATCGAGCTTGGCGCGCAACTCGCCGACCAGCGAATCCGCGAGCGCGTAAACCTCGGCGATCTTGTCCTTGCCCCACTCCACGTCCTTGCCTTCGTTCGCCGGGTGCGCCGGATCCAGATAGCGATGGAACATGTGCGACACGCGGTCCGTGGTGTCGAACACGCAGACCACCGAGCCCTTCGGTGTGGTCTTGAGCGCGTCGAACAATTGCGCGCGGCGCTCCTGGTAGATCAACATCGAGTAATCCCAGAAGGCGGATTCATCAATCACGCGCTCGTTCAACGCCCAAGTGTCCTCGGCGAGTCCGAGGGTGGCGAAGGGACCGAGTTTCTTGGCGAGGTAGATCGAGTAGACCTTTGGATGCGAGATCGGCATTGCCGGATTCGCCGGGTCAATCTGGATCGGCGTCATGTAGAGGCCGAACTCAGGCGCCGTGCCCATGCAGTAGAAGCGCACGATGCCGCTGACGTTGCCGATCACCGGCGCGGCCTTGAACTCGAGCGTGATCCATTCGCTGTACTCGCGGACACCGATCTCGAAACTCTGCTGATCTCCCTTGGGCCCGATGGTGATCTTCAACCGCTTGCCGTCGGCGAGCACGTCGACGCGCATCGGCAGGCGCAGCAGCGGGTTGCCCACCACCATGGGGTTGGGCGGTCCCGTGATGGAACCGCGCACCACGCCGCCGTCGCGGCGCACGAGGTGCACTTCGCCGCCGGCGTCAGGACCGGTGAGGCTTTTGTCGGTCGTCCAGAACGAGAAAGTGCCCTGGGTGCCGCGCAGGTCCGGCACGCACATCCCGGAGAGGCAGGCACCGTGGAATTCTTCGGGCGGGAAAGTGATCGGGACCCGGATCACGTTCGAGAAGATCTTGCGATCTCCCAAAATCTTCCACCACGGCTGGCCGCGGCGCAGCAGCCGAATGGTGGGCTTGCCAAGCGGAATGCGGTACTTGCCGATCTTCAGGTTCCGCTCCGAGCCGCCGCGAATGTCGGTACTGGAGAGAATCGGCAGATAAGTGCACGGATCGCGCGTGATGAAATCGAAGATATTGTGGCGCGACGCGTCCGTGCCCGTGGCGAAGGAGGACCATGCCACCGGACTCATTGAGGGATAGGAAGTTTGGAGCGGCGAGAAGCTGCCTTCCTGCGCCATCGCCTTGAGGTTGGGCATGCGCCCTGCGTCCATGAAGCGCTGCGCGAGTAGCGGATCCATGCCGTCGAAGCCGACGATCACCAGACGTTTGGTCTCGCCGCTGATTCGTCCCGCACCGGTCGCGAAACGCCACGCCAACTTGATCGGATAGATCAGCAAGATGCCGACCGCAAGGAAGAGCGATCCAATCAGCACCAAGCCGCCGGAGAGAAATGCGAAGCCCGCGCCCGGACCGATGTAGGCCAAAGCGGGCGGGGCTGCGCCCACCCACGCCGCAAATACGGCGCAGACGAGCGCAACTGCACGGAGACGGTGCCGCATGGAAGCCTTCATCTTGAGCCGTCGGGGGCGACGGCTCAAGCCGAACACTCTGAAGCCTAGGCCTTGGCGCCGGCGGGAGCCGGGACGAAGCCGTTCTTCTCCAGATAGCCCATGATCACGGCCAAGGACTGCGCCTCGTCTTGCGACTCGGAATTGACCTTGATCTCCGGAGATTCCGGAGCCTCGTAGGGGTCGGAGATGCCGGTGAAGTTCTTGATCTCGCCCGAGATGGCCTTGGCGTAGAGACCCTTCACGTCACGCCGCGTGAGCTCGGCGATCGAGCACTCGGCGTAAACCTCGATGAAGTTGCGGCACATGGTGCGCACTTGGCCGCGCACTTCCTTGTAGGGAGAAATCGCGGCGGTGATCGCAATCACGCCGTTGCGCGCCAGCAACTTGGACACGTAGCCGATGCGGCGAATGTTGGTGTCGCGGTCTTCCTTCGAGAAGCCGAGGCCTTTCGAGAGGTTCTCGCGGACTTCATCGCCGTCGAGGACTTCAACCTTGCAGCCGCGCTTGCGGAGCTCGGTCTCGATCAGTCGGGACAAAGTGGATTTTCCGGAACCGGAGAGGCCGGTGAACCAGAGAACTGCGCCTTTTTGATTGGTCATGGTGAGGGATTGCTTGAGGTTCTAGCGGAGTTTGCCTTCGAGAAAGGGGACTTCCAGCACCTTGTCGTGCAGGATCGGTCCGTGGCCGAAGTAGCCGTCTTCTCCGAAGAGTTCGCCGTGGTCGGCGGTGACGATCACCCAGGTGTCCTTGGGGAGCATGTCCCACATGCGCGGGAACACGACTTGGTCCAGGTAGCGCACGGTGCTGATCTGGCGCTGGCGGCACTTTTCGATCATCGCCATGTCCATGAACTCCGAGGAGTCCTGGTCGCTGATCAGATTTCCCTTGTCGTCAATCTGCGTGTCCAGCTTCTTGAAGATGCCGTTGACGCCGCTGATGTGGGGAAGATCGTTCTTGTCTTCGTCCGGCAGAGCGAAGGGATAGTGCGTCTCGCCAACGTTCATCAAGTAGAACTGCGGCACTGAGCCTTTCAGTCCCTTCGACTCGCGCTTGGTCTGCGTCTCGAGCTCGTCGAGCATGCCCATCATGTCGTTGTGCTTGGGCATGAGCTTGAAGGTGGTGAAGTCCTTGTTGATGCCGGTCGCCGGATTGAGCACCGGCAGTGAGACCAGCGCGTTGGTCTCGTAGCCCTTCTTCTTCAAGTAGGTGGGCAGCCAAAGATGCGGAATCATGGCCTCGAATCCGGCCTGCTCCACGCCCAAACGCTCTTTGAACTTGTAGAGGTCCTTCTTGTAGTACTCGGAGGCGTAGACCTTCGAGGGGCTCACGTGCGGAACCAAGCCGGTCATCAGGTTGTAGTGGCTCGGCGCGGTCCACGAGGCGTAAGCCCAGCGTTTTTCGACCTTGTCGAGACCACCACACAACTTGGCGATGTTCTTCGGCTCCGCCGCCATGAACGAGTCATAGCGGCAGGAGTCCAGGGTGATGATGAAGAGGTGATTGAGCTCCCTCTTCTTGCCAAAGATTCCGAACATGGTGCTAGCTCCGAATGGGCGCGAATCAGACTCCGGCCTTCGCCTTTCCGGCGTAGGCGGCGATCAAAATGTCCGCCACTTCCGGGCGGGTGAATTCGTCCGGCGGACGAATGCCGTTGGACAGCATCTCGCGGACCTTGGTGCCCGAGAGAGCGACGCGATCTTCCGGGCCAGCCGGGCTCGACTTGGTCGTGGCCATGCCGCCAGTGAGTTTGCACCAGAAGGAGTGTTCGAAGCGCAGCGTGCGGATGTTCAGGTCCGTGGGCTTGAGCGTGTCGAAGATCTTCTGGCCGTCGAAGGTGCCGTAGTAGGCGCCGACTCCGGCGTGGTCGCGGCCCACGATGATGTGCGTGCAGCCATAGTTCTGGCGGCAGATCGCGTGCAACACGGCTTCGCGGGGACCGCCGTAGCGCATGGCCTGCGGATAAACCGCGAGCATGGTGCGATCGAGCGGGTAGTAACGAGCGAGCAGCGCGTGGTAGCACTGCATGCGCACGTCGCTCGGGACGTCGTCGGACTTGGTGTCGCCCACCAGCGGATGCAGGAGCAGGCCGTCGGTTTGCTCGAGCGCGACTTTGGTGAGGTATTCGTGCGCGCGGTGGATCGGATTGCGGGTTTGGAACACCGCGATGGTCTTCCATCCTTTGGCCTCGAAAGCCGCGCGGGTCTGGGTGGGTGTAAGCCGGTGCTCGTTGAACTTGTCGTACTTCGGCAAGTTCGCGACTTCGATCGGACCGCCGATGCAATAATCGCCGACGGACTGCAGGTACTCCCAGGCGGGATGCTTGTCGTCGCCCTTGAAGCACTCGGTGAGCTCGCGCTGTTTGTCAGGCTTCCACTTCGACTCGACCTTCATCGTTCCGAGAATCGTGC
>CAZCXL010000093.1:0-9014 GCA_964502625.1 uncultured Planctomycetales bacterium
CCCAAATTCCAAGTACGGGACCAATTGCCAGAAAAGAAAATGCCCATCGCCAGCGAGGAGATTCCGAGTCCGAGCAGCGTCAGGTCGAGGTCGGTGATCGGCAGTCTCGCGGTAGGACGCTTGCGCCGCACAAGCGTCAGCACGAGCGGCAACGCCAGCAGCACGTTGCCCACCATCCAAGTCCAACGCGCGATGAAGAGGTTGCCGTCGGGCGCGAGGAAAAGGGCGCCTGGCACCCGAGCGGCGGCGATCCAGACCTGGCGATCTTCGCTGAGGGCTTCCACCATGCCGAAAGCTCCGAGGACCATGGCGCCGCATCCGACCAGACTGAGCGCAAGAGCGGCAACTCGAGCAGTCCGCGCTCCGCGCAGCGGCGATCGCAAAGAGTCCGAGGACCGACAGGCTCCAGGCCCGACGAGGGCTCGGACGAAAGACAAGGCCGAAGAGTGGGACAAGGAGCAGTCCCCCGCAACCGAGCAGCGCGAAAGCTCCGGCGGTGGATAGCCAGTGCAGAGAGGGAATCACTTCCTGAAGCCTACCGCGGGACTCGGCCTGGGCTGCGCCGCGCTCGCACAGCATCCCGAAGAGCCAACAACAAGCCCACTGCTGCCAATCCTCCATACACCGGGAAGGCAACGCCGAGGATCAGCCCCGCGGGAAAGTTCGCCAGCGCACCTGGGCCTGGTTCTCCGTATTCGAAGCTCATGGCGCCCATTCCCGCAGCGAGGGTCGTAATCATTGTGAACGGGAATGCGATCGCAGAGGTAGTGCCGAACCCGAGAGAGCAGAGCAGGGACCACTTGGAGCGCGCCACCGCGCCGAGCAGCACACCGGTAATCAGCGTGGTGGCCATGAGGAGATCGGCCGCCTCTAAGTGAGATTGATCCGAATTGTGAATGCGAAACGAGCCCATGGAGGCGGCGAGTAGGGCAAGGGCGAAAAGCGTTGTTCGAGCTGCCCACTGTCGCTGTTCATCGTCACGTGGCAACTTGCGGCCCAGCAGAAGCAGCGGCGTGGAGCCCACGGCGCAGGCCGCGATCAGGAGGCCATGCCCCAACCAGACGGAGCCAACGTCAGACATGCAACTGCTTCCTTGCGCGCGCGATGCGCAGCAGGCCAGGAGTCAAGCGGATCAGGATCGTCAGGACGAGGCCGACGTTGAGCACCAACAAGCCATGGCGCAGCAGGTTGAAGAATTGCGAAAAGTCAGCCATCCTAAAAATCAGCGCCGCTATGCCGAAGCTTGCAAGCGTTCGATACAGCACGGGGAGCGTGCGCGGCTCCATGGATGCGAGCAGCAATAGCGAGGCGACGACACCCTGCGCGCGGAGGTCCAGCAATTCATGATGGGCCAGCATCGTCTTTGTCTTGAAGGCGAGTGCATAGGCACCTGCGGCGAGCACGAGCGGTGCGACGACCGCAATTAGCGCACGAATTCTGCGGAGGAGCGGCGTGATGCCGAGGAAAAGCAGGAGAACCCACATCCCCAAGCCCGCAAGGACGAGCGCTTCTGCCGCACTGGCGGAAAATGGTCGCGCAAAAAACATCCTCTCCCAGTCTATCCCTAGACAGTTTCAAGTTGCCGCCGCCGCGGGCCCACGCTGGAGCGGGCATACTGGAAGCGTGCCGCTCGCCTTCGACCCTGCCGAACTCCTCCCCATCCTGTGCTGCCCCAAGAGCCGGGCGCCGCTGAAATTGGTCGGCGAGGAGTGGCTGGTGAGCACGGATCCGGCCACTCGGCTGCGCTACCGCATCGAAGACGGAATTCCCGTGCTGCTGATCGAGGAAGCCGAGGAACTGTCGGTCGAAGAGTGGCGCAAGTTGCTGGAGCGAGCCCGTGACTGACACCGTCTTTTCGAAAATTCTGCGCGGCGAAATCCCGGCGGATTTCGTGCATCAAGATGAGCACTGCGTCGCGTTCCGCGACGTCGGCCCGAAGGCGCCGGTGCATCTGTTAGTGATTCCGCGCAAGCCTCTCAAGAACGTCGCCGACATGGGCGAGGACGATCGCGCGCTGCTCGGGCACCTCTTGTGGGTCTGCCGCAAGGTCGCGGGCGAAGCCGGGCTCGCCGAAACCGGATACCGCATCGTAAACAACAACGGCGCCAACGCGGGCCAGACCGTAAATCACCTGCACTTTCACGTGCTGGGTGGGCGCCGCATGACGTGGCCGCCCGGTTGAGCGGCGCGTGCGGTTAGGGCTGCGCCACCAAGAGTGCCATGCTCGCGGACAGTCCGTGCACGTAGGGCTTGCCACAAACGGGGCCAATCTCGCCGGCCGCGAAGAAGCCGCTCACGGGTAGTCCGGGCCAATGCCTATTCAGCGCGGACACGTCGTGATCCGCTTGTTGGAATAGGTGCAGTCCGCGTCCGGTACAGGGGAACAACAGCGCGCCGAAGGGATTCGCGTGGAATGAGGAAGCCATGTCGAGCAGCGAATCCAATTCACGATGCGCGGCCTCGCGGTCGCGCGCCTGAAACTGCAGCATGGAGCCGTCGTGCACCGGTTCGGACAAGGCGATTGCGCCATGCTCGGGATCCACGCCCATCACGCCGCGCACCAGAAAATCACGCGCCTCTTCGCCGGAGGAGCTCGCGAGCGGACGCAGGCCGACGTGGGGCGCGCGCATGAAGCGCCGACGTTCGTCCTCGTCGAGATCGGAGAGCACTTCGGCCAAGCCTTCGTAGGCGGACTTGCCGCCGAGCTCGAACACGATGTTGCGCTCACTGCGCGTCACCTCGAGCAGCGGACCGATTGGCCGGCAACCCTGGGAAACCAGCGGCACCAAACGAACGGAACCGCGCAGCACCACGCCCGCAGCTCCGCGTTCGAAGAGTCCGTCCTCGGTGATCAGCACGTTGCCGCCCGCGCGGTTGGCGCCACTGGCGATCCCGCCGACGATCGGCGGCAAATCAGTGCGCTGCTTACGCAAGGACTCGAAGAACGGCTCGAGTGGGAAAGAAAATGGATCGGGAAAGAGCAGGATGCCCGCGTCCTCACCCACGTCGGGCCAACCGTGCACGACGGCCGCATCTTCGTCGTGATGCAAGTGAAAGGCCTGCACGCGCGTGCCCGGCAGACGCGCCGCAAACGCGGACAAGCAAGGACCCGTCTGCAACTCGCGTCCATCGCCCACCGCGCCGCTCACGGTGCAACCCGCCACCGTGTCTGGCGCGAGCCGGCGCTTCAGGCGCCGCAACACCAACTCCGCGGATTCACGGTGCTCCGCGGAAAGAAAGATCAGCAGCAGATCGGAGCCGCGCCCGATCTTTGCTTCGAGGGCGATGCCCACCTCTTCGATCGCCGCTTCGATGTCGCCGTGAGTGGAGATCGCTTCCGCCGCCGCGGGGCTACCGGCAAGCGCCAACCTAGAACTCCACCTGACCGGGAACAAACTCCTCGAACTTCGCCTTCTGCTCGGGAGTGAGCGTGGCAGGCGCGAGCGGATCGTCAAATCCGAGCACCGTCACGGAAGTTGCGCTGAGGCGAAAGACGTCTTCGAGCAGGCCGTCGGTCAGCTCGAATGCCATGTGGAATTTCCCGCGCACTTCGATGGTCTTGTAGGTGTAGTCCACTCCGTCACTCGCAAGAGTGACGCGGACAATCTCGTTCGGTCCGGGCGGCGCGCCGAAGCAGCAACCCCACAGACTGCGGACCAGATGGAATTTCTTGAGGTTCTCGAAGTCCACGTCGGGGAGCATGAAGCCGCGCAGAATCAACTCCTTGCCTTCGAGCGCAAGGATGTGCTCGGGGAAGGGCTGCTTCTTGCGTTCATCGAACTCCCAACCGCCGAAGTCGTGGATGTCCAGCGCGTAGGGGCCGGGGCCGCCCGCGAGCGTGTCACGAATATTGGCCACGCGCTCCTCATAAGTCGTCGCCAAGGACCAGAGTGGACGATCCGCCGCAGTGGGTTCGGGCTCAATCTTCACGCGGTCACGCAGTCCGCCGCCACTCGCAGTCGGCGCTTCTCCTGCGGACTCCTGGGCGACCGGCGTCGGCTCTTCCTTGCCGCAAGCAACGGCGCACAAGAGCGGTACGAGCAGAGCGAGGTGCGGAGCGTGACGCGGCATGAGTGCCTCAGGATTCCAGGTTAGCACGCCGCCAACGCTCAAACGCTGCCCGAGAGAATGCGCGCCGCTTCGGTGCGGTAGGCGAGGGCGGCGGGAAGCAAGCCCGCGAGCGCGCCCGCGACCATCACCGCCGCCAGCAGCCAAAGCTCGCCGGCATCTGGTGCTACGGAAATGCTCACGCCGGTGCGCCCTTGGAGCAGCGCCGCGCCGAAGTGCAGCAGCAGGGCGGAGAAACCCAGCCCCAACAATCCGCCCACCAGCGCGATGAGCGCGGATTCGCCCATCACCAGTCCGAGCAAGGACGAGCGCCTTGCTCCGAGTGCGCGCAGCACGGCGAACTCACGCTGCCTCGCACCCATGGTGTTGTAGAGCGCCACCATGACCCCGACCAAGGCCACGATCACCACCAGAGTGCTGATGCCGCGCAGGATGCGGTCGAGCCCGCCAATCAAGGTGAACAAGGAACGTACTTCCTCCGCCGGGCGCGCGGATTGGGCATCGAGCCGATTGTTGAGGTCGCGCCAGATGCGAATCTGGTACATGCCCGGTTGCGTGCGCAGATAAATCGCAGAGAGTCCGCGCGGATCGCGCGCACCGCCTTCAGGAGTGGCTTCCGTGGGCTGGTGGCCGGAAATGATGTAGTAAAGCGCGATTGGTACATAGATCGCGCGGTCCATGGGTGTGCCGGTGGACTCAAGAATCCCCACGACTTCCGCCTCGGCTTCCTTGTGCTCGGGCGCGCCCGCAACGCCGCTGACGTCGTGCGCGGGAAGGAAGTGGCTGCCCATGCTCAGACCCGCAGAGCGCGCAACTTCCGAACCAATCACCGCCTTCTGCAGGGCCGCGTGTGCTTCGTGTTCTTCGTGCGCTCCGCCCTCATCCAGATGCGCGCGCAGTGCCATGAAGTCCGCGGCGCTGTGCGCGAAGGGGCCACCCGCGCTGAAACGTAACGGTCCACCCTCCTCTCCGGAACCGCCGAGCCGCACGCGCGAGAACAACTCATCCGTCACCCCCACGATGCGATGCCCTCGATAGGAATCCCCCACCGCGACCGGCACCGCCCACTGCACTCCGATGGTGCTGCGTAACTCCGTCCACAGCGAATAGGGAACGTTTCCCGGGCTCGTGCCCATGTGATAGATCGCGTTCAGAACGAGCTCCATCGACGAGCCCTTGGCGCCTACCACCTGGTCGCAGATGGCGGCCGCACGATGGAAGCCGCGCTCACCCGCGTCGCGCAATGCGCCGATGGTGGCGAAGAGTCCGACGCCGAGCGCCACCGACAGGCTCGTCAGCGCGGTGGCGAGCGGACGCCGCCGCAGATTCCGCAGCACGATGCGGGCCGGGTTCAACGCAGGTCCTCCAGTCGCACGACGCGGTCGAAGGCCCCAGCGACCGCGGGATCGTGGGTGGCGCAGAGCACGGTGCTGCCTTCGGCCTGGGCTGCGTCCAAGATCAGGCGCAGGACCTTCGCGCCATTTTCTGCGTCGAGGGCGCCGGTGGGCTCGTCTGCTAACAAGACTTCAGGCTTGTTTATCAGGGCGCGCGCCAAGGCGACCCGGGCCTGTTGCCCCACGGAGAGTTGCCGCGGCCAGTGATCGAGGCGCTCTCCCAAACCCACCTCGCGCAGGAGCGCCACGGCTCGGCCGGCCTCAACTCGGCGGCCTGTAAAGGATGCGCCGAGCTCCACGTTTTCACATGCGGTCCAGCCATCAAGCAGGTGAAACGTTTGGAACAGATACCCGACATGCCGCGCGCGAAAGCGGTCGCGCCCAGCCTCGCCCAGGCTGGAAAGTTCCTGACCGGCCACCTGCACTTGCCCTGCATCCGCCGCGAGCAGCCCACCCACCAAATTGAGAATGGTGGTCTTACCCGAGCCGCTGGCGCCCATGAGCGCCACCCGCTCGCCGCGCGCCACGTCCAGCTCGCGCACAAAGAGCACGGGGGCCGCGCCGTCGGCGGCGCCGAAGCGTTTCTGCACTTCGCGCAGGCGGATCATCAACGGCTCCTTGCCTTAGAATACGGAACTTGACCCGTCCCATGAACCGCTACGACATCCGAACTTTCGCCGTCATCGGGGCTGGGAACATGGGCTCCGGCATCGCCCAGAAAATCGCTACCGAAGGTCATCCGGTGGTGCTCGTGGATCTCGACGATCAGAAGGTCGCGCGCGGGCTCGGCATCATTCGCCAAACTCTGGAGCAGGGCGTGCAGCGCAAAGTCTTCAAGCCCGAGCAGGCCGAGCAGATTCTCGCGCGGGTGTCTGGCACCTCGGATTGGAAGCAACTTGCCGCTACCGATCTCGTGATTGAGGCGGTGTTCGAAGACCTGGAAGTCAAGCGCAAGGTCTTCCGGCGATTGGGCGAAGTGTGCAAGAAGAACGCGATTCTCGGCACCAACACTTCCTCCTTCTTCGTCAAAGACGTCGCCGAAGTCACTCCGCATCCCGAGCGCGTGCTCGGCCTGCACTTCTTCTATCACCCCGCGAAAAACCGCTTGGTCGAGTTGATCGCGCACGAAGGAAGCGACCCCGCCGCCTTCGATGCCGCGTGGGCCGCGATGGAAGCCACCGGTAAGACCCCGATTCGCAGCGCAGACGCTCCCGGCTTCGTGGTGAATCGTTATTTCGTGCCGTGGGTCAATGAAGGGGTGCGCATGCTGGGCGAATCCTTCGCAGACGTTGCCACCATCGAGTGGGCTGCAAAGAAATGCTTCGGCGTGGGCATGGGACCCTTCGAATTGATGAACGTCACCGGCGTGCCGATCTCACTGCACGCGGCGAGCACCCTCGGCAAGGAACTCCATCCGTTCTACGCGCCGGGCAAGGCGCTGGCGGACCACGTGGCTTCGGGCAAGGGCAACTGGGATCTCTCCGGCACGCCGGACGAATCCAAGTACGCGGCCGTGGCGGATCGACTGCTCGGCGTGACCTTCTACGTGGCCGCGCAACTCGTGCACGAGGGTGTGGGTTCGGTGGAAGACGTGGACATCGGCGCGCGCGTGGGGCTGCGCTGGCCGCGCGGACCTTTCCAAATGATCAATCACGTCGGCGTGGATCATGCCGCCGAGTTGGCGCGGCGCGTGGTGGCGCCCTGGAAACTCGAAGTGCCGTACCTGATCGCGAATCCAGGCGATCGCAGAATCCGCATCAACCTCGTACAGTTTGAGGAGAAGGGCGGACTGGCCGTGATTCGTTTCAACCGGCCCGACGCGCTCAACGCGCTCAACGTGCAAGTCGGCCAGCAGTTGCTGAGCGCGATTGAGCGTGCGCGCGTCACTGGTGCTCCCGGACTGGTGCTCGCCGCCAGCGGCAAAGCCTTCGTGGCCGGCGCAGACGTGAAGTTCTTCGTCCAGAACCTCGAGAAGCACGCCTTCGAGCCGATCTATCACTTCGCGCGCGTCGGCCAAGACGTCTATCGCACGCTCTCCGGCAAGCGCCAACCTTCGATCGCGCGCGTGCAGGGGCTTTGCCTCGGCGGCGGCGCAGAACTCGCGCTCGCCTGTGACTTCGTGGTTTGCAGCCCGAAGGCGATCTTCGCGCTTCCGGAAACGGGCATCGGCATCGTGCCGGGACTCGGCGGCACGCAGCGTCTCCCGCGCCGCATCGGCCTCCCGCTCGCGAAGTGGATGATCTACACCGGAGAGTTCGTCACTGCGGAGAGCGCGGTCGAAATCGGCCTCGCCGACGACGCGGTGGATTTCCGCGAGCTCGACTCGACTTGCGCTTCCTTCACTCTGCGCGGCCGTCAGCCTGGACGCATCGCTCCGGTGGTCGCCCCCAACGCCAAGTGGCAGAAGCTCTGGGACTTCTTCGCGAAGTACAGCGTGGAGCAAATGCTGTCTGGTGCCGCGCCCACGGGCGGCGAACCCACGCTGGAGCGCGCGCTCAAGCGCATGAGCACGAAGAGCCCGCACGCGCTGCATGCGGCGGAGCGGCTGCTCGACGAAGGCGCGCGCCGAGAACTCGACGCGGGGCTCGACATGGAACTCGACGCGCTCAAAGAAGTGTTTCTGCACGCGGACGCGCTCGAGGGAATGAAGGCCTTGCTCGAAAACCGCAAGCCGGCGTTCCAAGTGCCCGCGCGGGTCTAGAACCGCGCTTCAGGATCCGAGGCGGTAAGGCACGTCTTTCCAAGGACCTTTCCCTGCCGCCGCCTCTCCCAAGAGGGCTTCCGCGCGTCGAATCAGCGTGTCTTGTCCCGCCGCAAGATCCTCCGGATCAAATTCCAGGCGCAGTTGCGGAATCACTCCGATGCCCTCGATCCCCTTGCCGTCGTTGAAGCGGCCCATGTTGCTGGACACGGAAACGTAGAGCGAATATTTGCCGGAGGGCAAGTCCACGGTCTCCTTGCTGGACGACATGCCCGCCGTGGCGCTCTCGCCAATCAAGAGCGCGCGTCCGTCCTCCTTGAACATGCCGCTTCCCGTTTCGGCGGCGCTGACGACCGACCCGTCCACGATCACTACGACGGGCCCCGCGTAGGGATGTGGTCCGGCGCTCGCGTAGCGCTTGCTGAACGCCAACTCGGAACCGGCGGGTACGAAGCGTCCCATGAGCGCGTCGTGATCGAAGCCTCCTCCGCTGTTGCCGCGGAAATCGAGAATCAATCCCGGGGCGTCCGCGAGTTCGGCAAGCGCGTCATCCACCCGCTCGGGCAAGTCGTCCTTGCAGCGCCGCACGTAGAGATAGGCAATTCCGCTCGGCAGCTTGGCCCAGGAGACGTCGCCGCTTTCTTTCATGTTTTCCGGAAGGACCGCCGGGCCATAGGTGCGATAGGAGCGAGCGCCGAAGGTGAGCGTGCGCTTCTTTTTCTTGCCGTCCGGAGTCTTCATTTCTAATTCCATGCGACCGCCTTCTTGGCCCGACAGTCCGAGATGAGTCGTCCAGAAAAAAGCCTGCTGATCCGTGGAGAAGGAATAGACGTCCGACGCTTCGGCTTGAC
>CAZCXL010000094.1:0-8920 GCA_964502625.1 uncultured Planctomycetales bacterium
AGCCCGCGCCGCGCTCGATCTGCCTTCCGAGGGTTCTCTGCTGTTGATCGCCGGGGGCAGTCAGGGAGCTGCAGCCCTCAATCGTGCGGCCTTCGCCCTGGCTCCCGAGCTGGCCGCGCGGGGCGCGCGTGCGCTGCTTTTGTGCGGCCCCGGCCGCGCGCAGGAGTTAGCCGCGCCATTGGCCCGCTGGCCCGACACCATTCTGGTGCGCGAGCATTGTGCCGACATGGGCGCAGCTTACTCCGCATCCGACTTCGCGCTCACGCGCGGCGGGGCCTCCACGGTTGCCGAACTCTGGCTGCACGCTTTACCGGCAGTCGTGGTGCCTTATCCCCACCACAAGGATCGCCAGCAGGAGCGCAATGCGGCGGCGCTTGCGCCAGGTCTCGCCGTGGTTCGCGAGGAACATTTGGATGCGGCCGCGCTTGAACGAGTGGTCGCGGCCACCTGCGATGCGAGCCTGCGCGAGCCGATGCGCGCGCATTTGGAGTCCATGCGCTCGCGCACGGGCGACGGACGAGAGCAAGCCGTTCGCGTGTTGGAGGAAATCGTTGACTCCGCTGCGTAGAGTGCACGGCGTGAGCGTCCCCTCCGCGGCCACGGCTTCCGCGCGCATTCCTTGCGCCGCGCATCCACTGGATGGCTTGGCCGGGGAGTTTGGCCGCACGGCACTGCTTGCCGGCGTGCAAGGAACGGGCATGCGCGGACTGGCTCGGCTCCTGCTGCAGGCAGGATGGACGGTCTACGGAGCGGATCGCAGTCCGCTGCTTGCCTCCGACGTGTTGGTGGAATCTGGCTTGCGCCCGTGGCCCATGCGCGCACCTCCTGCCGTCTCCTGGGCTGTCCGCTCCGTGGCGGTACCGAGCGCCGATCCCGAGTTCGCGCATGCTTGCACCGCTGGTGCGCGCGGCGCGACTTACCCGGAGATGCTCGGACTCATCTCGCGGCTGCGTCCGGTGCTCGCCGTGGCCGGTTCGCACGGGAAATCCACCACGACGGCGTGGATCGCCTTCGGATTGCGCCGCGCGGGCCGCTCCGTGGGCTTCGTGGTGGGAGCGCCGTGCGCGCAACTCGGTGGTTCTGCAGACTGGGGCGAGGCTGCAGAGCCGCTCGTGCTCGAATCCTGCGAGTACGCCAGATCCTTTCACCATCTCGCACCATGGAGCGTCGCGCTCACCAACGTGGACGCAGAGCATCCCGACACCTATCCGGGCGGGTTGCCGGAAGTCTCGGCTTCCTTCGCGCACTTTCTCGGCAATTGCGCGATGGAGGGAACGGTTTACGCCGGCCCGGAAGCGCCGGATCTCAGCGCGGCCACGCGCACGCGCTGGGTTCCGAGTCAGCCTCTGCCCGCAGACTGGGTCGTGGGGCTGGCCGGCGCGCACAATCGGCGCAATGCAGCGCTCGTCGCCTCGGTGCTCCGAGGATTCGGCCTCGAGGAAGAGGCGGTACGCGCCGCGCTCGCGGAGTACCGCGGTTGCGCGCGTCGCCTCGAAGAGGTGGGTCTCCATCGTGGTGCGCTCGTGGTGAGTGATTACGCGCACCATCCGGTAGAGGTGGCCGCCACGCTGCAGGCTGCGCGCGAACGCTGGCCGGGGCGGCGCTTGTTCGCGGTGTTCCAGCCTCACCAAGCGCAGCGCTTCCACGCATACCGCGAACAGTTCGCGCCGGCGCTGGACGAGGCGGATCGCCTGATCCTGCTGGAGATCTATCGTGCACGCGATCCCGAAGAATTACGCGCGAGCGTGGCCGAGCTCGTTCCGGAGTTAGTGCGCCGCCGCGCGCGCCCGCTTGCCGTCGTGCAAGAAATGGCGAGTGCGCGCTCGGCACTCGACGCCTGGCTCGATCCCGGAGACGTGGTGCTTTGTCTCGGCGCAGGAGACGTGGATGCCTTTGCCCGTGAACTCTGCTGAGCGAGCCCCGATGCGGCGCTTGGAGCCACTTTCCGCTCACACCACATTGCGGATTGGCGGACCGGCGGAGCAGTTCTTCGAGCCGCAGCGCCCAGAGGATCTTGCTGCGTTGCTCTCGCGGCTGATCGCAGAGCAGCTGCCCTTTCGGTTGCTCGGCGGAGGCGCCAACACCTTGGCTCCCGATGGAGGCGTGCGTGGCGCGGTCGTGCATACCGGGTCTTTGCGCCGCGTGTTCCGCGAAGGCGAGTCCCAGCTGCGCGCATGGGCTGGGGCGACGCTCCCGCAACTCGTGCGGACGGCGGCTGACTCCGGGCTTTCAGGTCTCGAGCGCCTGATCGGAGTGCCGGGGCAACTCGGCGGCGGGCTCGCCATGAATGCAGGCAGCGCTTCGTGGGGGATCTGGGATCTCGTCGAAGAAGTGACGGTCTGGGATCCCGAATTCGAGGGGGGGGGAGAACAGTCAGCCATCCGCGTGTTGCGTCCGGCCGACGTCCTGCCGTCCTATCGCGATGGTCGACTCGGCGCACGGATCGTGCTCGAAGCCTGTCTACGCTTACAACCCACCGATCCGCGCGCGATTCGCGCCGTGCAGGAAGATTTTCTGCAGCGCAAGAACGCGAGCCAACCTGTGACGCTCTCCAGCGCGGGTTGTGCCTTCAAGAACCCGGCTGGGGACAGCGCAGGACGCTTGGTGGACGCCGCCGGCCTCAAGGGCTTGCGCGTCGGCGGCGCAGAGATCAGTCCGCGGCACGCCAATTTCATCGTCAACTGCGGCGGCGCAACTGCGGCTGACGTACGCACGCTGATCGAGCGCGCAGAGGCGACCGTGGCCGAGCGATTCGGCGTCCGGCTCGAGCGAGAACTGGTGCTCTGGCCCGAGCCGGAGGAACGGCTCAGTCCCTGAACTCGATGGCGTCGAAGACCAGCATCTCGCCGGGATCGAGCTGCGCGGAGACGTAGACCTTGATGGAGCGGAAGCCGGGAATGTTCAACGGCACGCGATACGGAGTGTTTGTTCCACCGCCGACGGTGGCGAGATCCACGGTGACCGCGTTGATCAGAACCTCGGTCACGGGGTCCACTGCGCGCACCAGGACGCTGCCCATGGTCGGGCCGGCCATGGTGAGTACCTCTAGGTAACTGCACTTCGCAAAGGTCGAGACGAAGGAAGTGTTGAAGGTCGTGGTTTGGATGGACTCGCCAAAGATGGGGAGGTTCGGCGGCAAGTTCCAAGCCTTCACGTCCGTCCACGGCCAAGCGTTGTCGAACTCCGGATTGGACGGATCCGTCGGTTGGTAATACATCATCGATTCGTCGACGTCATCCCGGGTGCCGCGATTCGTGATCAGCCGCCATGTGCCACCGAGAGCGTCCGGGCACTCCCAGATTCCGTTCTGAGTGGCTGCGTACACCAAGTGGTCGTTGGCGAAATCCGCCGAAAGAGCGACGTCGCGCGCCCACATTCGGGGGAAGCCGGCGCCGAACTGGGTCCAAGTCGGGCTAGGCGCGGAAAGATCCAGCTTCCAGACGCCCGAGCCGAGCGTGGAGAGGTAGAGAACGGGAGTGGTTGCGAAGTTCGGATCCGCGGCCAGACCGTTGGCGGCGACTTCAGAAAGCCCCGCGCTGAGCGGATTGACCACCAGGCCGCCAGGGGTGTCCCGCACTTCGGCCACGTAGGGCCAGCCGGCGAGCGCCGCGTAGATGACCGGATTCGCAGGCCGGCTCCAGTTCGGCGCGATGATCATGTCTTCCACCAGTGGTCCGAGGTCCACGAGTTTAAGCCATTTTTCGTTCACCAAGCGGAACACTCGTCCACCCTGATCGGCGCAGTAGGCGTCGGTACGCGCACCGAACGCGTCGTAGGTCGGCGCGATTGCGAAGCAGGTCATCTCGCCCGCGACGCCGCCGGTGCTGAGTTGCTGCAGCGGAAGGGCAGTCTTGCCGTTGTCTTCCGAGCGGAGCGGGCCAAAATCCCAGCCGCACCAGAAGTAAGTCTGATCTTTCCCGGGAACGCCGCGTCCGTCGAAGTTCGGGCTGTAACTGACGATGCGCGGGAATCCCGTCAACTTGTCGCCGCTGAACGGGTCGCGGTTTGCGGGCTGCCACCAGAAGGTCTTGTTGAACGGGTTGGCGTTGGGCACCCGGTCGCTCTGCCAGCACCACAGAGTCACGTTGCCGGCGGCGATCACGTTGCCATCCTGTACGAAGTTCGGTGAAACGTCCAAGCGCCGTTGGTAGATCATCTGGGGCTCAATCTGTAATTCGTTCACATAATTGAGCAGGGGAACGTGCAGCATGGTGCCGACCCCATAGCCTGCGCCGAAAACGGCACGGTAGCCATCTGAGGTCCAGGAGGTGTCCAGATCGCGGAACTCACGCTCCACCCGCATCTGCACCTGAACCCAGTGCCTGCCCTCGTCGGCACTGAGGAAGAGGCCTTCTTGACGGCCGTACATGACCGCGCCGCGCGTCCCGTAGTCCGCAACTGCGACCAGTTGTTGCTCGAAGTTCAGCGGCTCGTAGCCGGAGAGTTTGCCCGGATTGTCTTCGAGCAAGAAGTCCTGATCGTTGCCGAAATCGCTCCAGGTGAAACCAGTGTCGCTGCTGACCAACACGCCCGTGCCGGCGTAACTGCCCGTTCCCGGGTAAGCGCGCGCCGCGGCCATCCAGGAGCGAACTCCCGTCGGACCAGGAGGAGTGCAGATGAGGCTCTGGATCCCGCTTCCGAGTTGGCGCACTTGCGTGAAACTCGTGCCACCGTTGCCACTGCGTAAGATCTCTCCGTGGTCGGAGGCGGCGGCCGTGTCGAAGCGCACTCTGCCCAGCATCGCGATTCCGTCGGTGGCGTAGTCGCTCGACAGCGCGATCACCGCAATCATCCAGTCGTTGATCGAGTTTGCTGTAGTATTGAAACTCGGATGCAGCGTCCAGTTTGCGCCACCGTTGCGTGACATCCAGAGTTTGCCGCTTGCGGTGACGTAGAGGTCGCGCTTGCGTGCGGCGCCCGAGGCTGCGTCATAGTTCGGCGTCAGCGCCACGGCGCCACGGCGCGCGTAGACCGGGCCCGTGTTGAGCACGGTTTGCCAAGTCATGTTGGAGGCGGAGAGCAAGTACACGCCGCCCTGCACGGTGAGCGCAATCACCGGTCCGTTCGCGCCCGGAAGGGGAGACTCTAGGTCGAGGATGTGCCGATCACTCACGCCGAGTCCGGTGTGGAGCGTCGCGACCACGTCGGCCACCGGATCCCAAGTCCAGATGCCGCGCTCTGTGCCAATGAGGAAGAGACCGGAGCCGCCCGTGGCCGGAAGCCCAGAGTGGTAGGTGATCTCCCAGGGAGTCTCGAGCTCCAGGCCCGCACCTGCGAGCATGGACCAAGTCAGGCCGTTGTCCTTGGTGAACAGCACCACGCTTTCGGTGCCTGTCGCCACGGTGATCACTTCGCCGCTCGGCAGATTGGCCGAGGCGAGCGAGTACACCGAGTCGTGCGGCGCGTGGAACAGACTTACCGAGTCGGCGGTCGCGAGAAGGAGCGCGAGAAGGGAGGTGAGAGGGATCACGGTCTGCGAACTGGAGGGGAGGCTGAACCCAGGGCGGAAGGGCCAAACCCAGTGCCCTAGTATAGTCCGAGAAAATAGGCTCCCGGCAGAATCTGTGTGGCCCGCAGCCTAAAATGTCGGCTTCGCAGCCGTCCAGGTCGGTCGTCTGGCGCGCAGCGCAGGATCTCATGAGCCTTTCGTTCGAACCTCAGTCTGGCCCCGTGTCGCTTGCCGCACTTCGGCACAGCACCTCCCACGTGATGGCCGATGCCGTTTTGCGCCTGTTCCCAGGCTCACAGGTGGCCATCGGACCGGCTATCGAGCACGGTTTCTACTACGACTTTCAGTTACCGCGTCCGCTGACCGACGAGGATTTACCGCTGATTGAAGACGAAATGCGCAAGGTGCTCGCCGAGGCCGGCGAGTTCCGCTGCAGCAGTCTTTCGCGCCAAGAAGCGGCCCAGCGGCTTCGCGCCACCGGGCAGGAATACAAACTGCAACTGCTCGCGACGATTCCGGAGGGCGAGGAGATCACCTTCTACGATCACGGCACCTGGTCGGATCTCTGCGAAGGGCCCCACGTGCAGAATGCGAAGCAGATTCCGAAGGATGGTTTCAAACTGACTTCGGTGGCCGGCGCGTATTGGCGGGGAGATTCGACTCAGCCGATGCTGCAGCGCATCTACGGCACGGCCTGGTGGTCGAAGGCGGATCTCAAGGCCTACCTGAGCTACTTGGAAGAAGTCGCCGCGCGCGACCACCGGCGACTCGGCAAGGATCTCGACCTGTTCTCCGTGCATCCCGAGTTCGGCGCGGGTCTGGTCTTCTGGCACCCGCAACTCGCGCTGGTGCGTCGGCGTTTAGAAACGTGGTGGTGGGCGCTGCATGAGGAGCGCGGCTATCTGCCCGTGTATACCCCGCACGTCGCCGCCGAACCGGTCTTCGAGCGCAGTGGCCACCTGCAGAACTACGCGGACATGATCTGGGCGCCGATGCTCGTGGACGAGCAGCCGCACCGGGTCAAGCCGATGAACTGCCCGGGTCACCTCATGATCTACAACAGTCGGCGGCATTCCTATCGGGATCTGCCGCTGCGTTACGCAGAACTTGGAACGGTCTATCGCTACGAGCCGAGCGGCACGCTGCACGGAATGTTGCGCGTGCGCGGATTCACGCAAGACGACGCGCACATTTTCTGCACGCCTGAGCAGTTGGAATCCGAAATCGTGGGCGTGCTTGAGTTGACGGATTTGATCCTCAAGACCTTCGGCTACTCCTACACGGCGTATCTCGCGACGCGGCCAGAGAAGTCGCTCGGTACGGACGAAGCCTGGGAGCATGCGCTGGATGCACTGAAGGCGGCCGCCGAGAAACGCGGTCTTCCTCTGGAAATGGATCCGGGGGGTGGTGCCTTCTACGCGGCGAAGATTGACTTCAAAATCCGCGACGCGCTGGGCCGCGAGTGGCAAGGACCGACGGTGCAGGTGGACTTCAATCTGCCAGATCGGTTCGACATCCTGTTCAACGACGCGGACAACGTGCTCAAGCGTCCGGTGATGGTGCACCGGGCGATCTTCGGCTCCTTTGAGCGCTTCGTGGGAGGTCTGATCGAGCACTTCGCGGGCTGGTTCCCGCTGTGGCTGGCTCCCTTGCCTGTGGTGGTGCTGCCGATCACCGAGGCGGAACTCGCCGCCGCGGAGTCTGCCGCGCAGCAACTGCGCGCGGCGGGTTTCCGCTGCGAAGTGCGGTCGGACGGCCCCTTGCGCCGCCGCATTCGCGACGCCGAGATGGAAAAGATTCCCTACATGGCGGTGATCGGCGGACGCGAAGGCGCGGCGGGAGCGGTGGCGCTGCGTGTCCACGGCGTCGAGGCGCAGACCGTGATTCCGGTTGGGGAGTGGATCGCGAAATTGATCGCGAAGCGCGACGCGAAGAGCCTCGACTACGTGCTGGCATGAAGCCGGGACCGCTTGCAGGACGCACCGCGTTGGTGACTGGCGCCAGTTCCGGCATCGGCGCCGCATGCGCGCGCGCCATGGCCGGGGCCGGTGCCCGCGTGGCTTTGTGCGCGCGGCGCATCGAACGCGTGCAAGCGTTGGCCTCCGAGTTGCGCGCAATGGGCGCAGAGGCGCACCCTTTCGCGCTCGACGTGCGTGACGCGGAGGCGGTGGACACCGCGCTGCGCGGCCTGCCTGAGCCGTTTCAGGCCGTGGATCTGTTGATCAACAATGCCGGACTCTCGCGCGGGCTCGACTCGCTTCAGCACGGCGCGCTGAGTGACTGGGACGAGATGCTCGACACCAACGTCAAAGGCTTGCTCTACGTGACGCGCGCCTTGGTCCCGGGCATGGTGAAGCGCGGCGCGGGTCACGTGATCAACCTCGGCTCGATCGCGGGCCGCGAGGTCTATCCGAAGGGTGCGGTTTACTGCGCGAGCAAGCACGCCGTGGACGCGATCACGCGCGGTCTGCGCATGGATCTGCTGGGCACCGGAGTGCGCGTCAGCACCGTGGATCCGGGCCTAGTGAACACCGAATTCAGCGCGGTGCGCTTTCACGGAGATCGCGCGCGCGCGGATGCCGTTTACCACGGCATGACGCCGCTTTCGGCAGAAGACGTCGCCGAAGTGGTGTTGTGGATCGCCACGCAGCCGCCGCATCGTCTGATCGCGGAAGTGCTGCTCTATCCTACCGACCAAGCCTCCGCCCGGGACGTCCATCGCGTCATTTCATGAGCTCCAAGCCCAACCCCTGCCTCGAGTGGCTGCACGTCTGCGACCACGCCTTTCGCGACGAGCAAGGCAAACTCTGCCTGATCGGCATGTTTGACTCGCTGGCATCGCTGCGTCTGCCGGGCCGCTTGCCGGTGTTCTGCGTGGCGATCGGACTCACGGATGGCCAAGGCCAGTACGAGATCGCGCTGAGGGTCGAAGCGCCGAGCGGCAAGCACGTAGACATGCAGTTGCCTCCGACCGTGCTCCAGAACCGGAAGGCCAAGGCGCGCGCGGTGATCCGGCTTTCCGCCATGCCCTTCGAAGAGTTCGGGCCATACACCTTTCGCTTGGTGATCGACAAGCAGCCGGTGGAGCACCCGGTGCACGTGATCGACCACATGGAGGCGCGGCACGCGCCTCCGGAAGCAGCGCCTCCTTATCCGCAGGGCTGAGCTTTGATCGCACCCGCGCCAGCAGACCCGCTGCCGATCGTGCACGAGCCGATGTCCGTGCTCGCGCTGCTGCTCGGCCTGTTGGCTGTGCTGTTCTGGGGCGCGGCCCATCCGCGCATCGGGCGCCTGTTCAAGGTAGTGCCCTTGCTGGTCTTTGCGTATTTCCTTCCGACCGCGCTCTCCAACACCGGCGTGATTCCGCTGGCGAGTCCGCTCTACGAGTTCATCAAGACTTGGTTGCTCCCGGCGAGCCTGCTGCGGCTCACCCTCGCGGTGGACGTGCGGGGGATCGCCAGGCTCGGGCGG
>CAZCXL010000095.1:0-508 GCA_964502625.1 uncultured Planctomycetales bacterium
GCACTCGATGAACCGAGCGGCCTGCTCGTGAACGCCATGATCGGCAAGCGCGAGCGCGGTCTGGAACCAGAGGTCGGCGTTTTGCGGGAAGGCGGTCAGAGACCCCTCGGCGATCCTGAGGATCGCGGCGAGCGGATGCTTCTGGCGGCGCATCGCCTCGACGAGCTGGTACGCGGCGTCCTGGAGGAGGTCGCTCGTCCCGGGGCTCGGTGCTCGGCGGAGGTCCCGTCAACAAGAACTTCTGCTCGACCGCAGGCGTGGTCAATGCCGGCTTCCAACCGAAGTTCTGCTCCGCGCATGCGACGAACAGCCAGTGCTCGGTGCGCACCGGACACCGCGGCTTCTGCACGACTCTGCAGAGCGCTCCTGCCGGCACCTGCAGCGCATTCGCAGGTGTGACTTCCTTCTGCAGCGTGATCGGGGGCACCCCGGGCACTTCGCTCTGCAAGTGGCCCTAATCTCCTAGGTTTCGGTTCTGAGCCGGGGGGGGGGGGGGGGGGGAAGCCCC
>CAZCXL010000095.1:518-8812 GCA_964502625.1 uncultured Planctomycetales bacterium
CCGGGCGGCGGAGATGCTTCTCCGCCGCCCGGCTGCGTTTATTCACACTCCGGTTCAGCGCATGGCCGTTCCAACGCGTAGAAAGAGTGGGATGCCTTCATCACCCGAGCCGCCGCGGGATCCGGCGGACGACATGCTCGCGCGGAAACTCCGCGCAGGCGCGCCGGACGCGCTCGGTGCTTGGTACGCGGAGGAGCATCCCCAGGTTTTCCGGCTCTGTCTGGTCTTCCTCGGAGATCCGACGGAGGCCGAAGACCTCGCTCAGGACGCCATGTTGCACCTCGCCGATCGCATCACTCGCTGGGACTCCACGCGCCCCTACCGGCCGTGGCGCACGCGGGTGGTGCTCAATCTCGCGCGAGATCGCCGACGCCGACTCGCGGGCAGGACAGGAGTGCCGTTGCCGGAGTTGCCGGCGCGTTTGCCTGAGCCCGAGCGGATCGCCGAACAGCGCGAGTTGCAGCGACTGATCACCGACGCGCTCGCGCACCTTCCTGAGCGAGAGCGCGAAGCCTTCGCGCTGCATGATCTCGCGGGCCACAGCGCCGCCGAAGTGGCCGAGGCCATGGAAATCGGCGCGAGCAGCGTGCGCTCCCTCTTGACGCTCGCGCGGCGCCGTCTGCGGGATCTGCTCGCACCCAAACTGCAGATCGCGGAAGGAGGCAACGCCCATGAGTGAGCCGCGCGATCCGCTCCGGGACTTGTGGGATGCGATCGAAGCGCCGCCCGCGCACCGCGCACTGGCGGACGAAGACGCCGCCACGCGCGCCGCCGTGGACTGGCTGCAGCGCGCCTTGGCGCAAGTGCGGCCCACTGCCGCCGCGCCAGTCACCGCAATGCGCCTCATTCCTGCGCGCCGTTGGCCGCTGCGCTTCGCCCTGACGGCGGCCGCGGCCGCACTCCTGCTGCTCGCGCGCGTGTTCATGCGTGAGACAGAGCCAGCCGCCCTGCTCACGACCGCGGACGCGCGGCCAGCAGCCGACACCGTCGAACTGCTCGCCAATGATGCCCAACATCTGGAGATGCGCTCCGGATCCGTGCGTCTCACTTTGCTCCAACCTCAACCTCGTAAAAACTCATGATCTGCACTCTTCTGCTTGGCTTGACCGCCTTTTCCCATCCCACCTTGCCTGCGCAAGAACCGCCGACCTTCAAACGCGACCAACTCAGCTTGACCACCTACAAGCCGCATTGGATCGACGCAGGCGAACTGCACGCAGTGGCTGAGGAAATGTTCGGCAGAAGGTTCATCGTGGATGAGCGCATGATCCAGAACCTCAATCTGCTCTACGACAGCCTCCTGATCTACGACACGCCCGAAGAATGCGCCCGCATCGTCAACACTTTGAGCGGGTTGGAGCAGAGCATGGAAGACGCCGAGGACACCTCGGGCACGAACAGCGGACTGCCGCTGGTCCGCGAAATTCCGTTGCTCGACTTCCGCTTGCGCTCCATGGACCTCGGTTCCGCGATGCAGGCGCTGGCCCCGTATCAGCGTGAGGTGGCAGCGCGCGACGAGAGCGGAGAATATGTGAGTTTCTCGAACATCCAGGCCTTGGACGACTCTCTATTCCTCCTGCGCGACACGCAGGAGAACCTCAGCGCCATGCGCGCCCTGCTTGAGAAACTCGATCAGCCTCCGCCGCAAGTGACGATCAACGCCTGGGTCCTGCACGGAAGTGAAATCGAGGCGCCTTCCGTCCTTCCCGCAGGATTAGGCAAGAATCTCGAGGCCATGCTCCCGGGCATGAGCTTTGAGATCGCGACTCGCGGCATGCTGCAAACTTCTGCCGCGCCCGGACACAGCGTCCAGTTGCGCATGCGCGGCGCCTTCCTCCAAAACTACGAGTTGAGCCTGATCACGGGCCCCTACGACGCCAAGAACGGACGGATGTCCTTGGAGTCCTGCGAGTTCTTCGAGCGCACGGAGGAAGAGACCGAACAACTCTTCGAGACTTCCACCGTGCTTGTACAGGGCGAATACGCCGTGATCGGACTCACCGGAGCGGATCCGGTGCTGCTGGTCCTGCGTCTCACCCCGCTGCCGTAGTCGCTACTGAATCGCGAGGGGGGTTGGGTCGCTGATCGCGCGCACCTGACCCCCGGCTTGGGTGTACATCGCCACGCGGAAGACGCGGCCGCTCAGCGAAGGATTGTTGGGAATGTTTCCCACCGCGGTGGCGACGCCCGCCGCGTTCAAGGTGCCCGAGAAGCCGCTGAAGGCGCCGGAGTTGTAGAACAAGTTGTTGGCCTTCAGCGCGAGCACCCAGCCGGTTCCGATCGGCGCCACGTCCGGCAGCGTCCCCGTGGAGAGGTGAGATTGGTAGGAGACGTTGCCATCGAAGGGGTCGCTGAAAGTGAGGTTCACGAATCCACCCGGGACCAAGTTGCCCGAGGCCGTCACCGTGGCCTGGGCCATGTCGAGTCGGCTCGACCACGCCACGCACAGCCGCTCGCTCGTTCCGTTGAAGCGGATCTTCGACAAGCGCAAGGTGTGCGTGCCCGATTGGGTCGGCGTGAAGCTCAGCAACTCGTAAGGATTTTTGGTGTTGGCCGAAGAAGTCAGCACCGCCTGGTTCGGGCCGAGCACGGAGGCGTCCAGATCCATGTCGAGCAGATCGGTGGAATAGGCGCTGTTGGCCTTCGAGAACCACAAACCAATCACGCGCGTCTCATCGCCGGCGTATGCGGTGAAGGAAACGTCGTAGACGTTGTTCGTGAAGGAGGAAGGAGTCAGCGTGACGTAGGCGTATTGACCGTCGCGCAGCGCGGAGTCGGCCGCGCCCGCATGCACGCTGCCCGCGCCGTCGTATTCGGAGAGCAGGGCGGAGCCTTCGACGTTGTGCCAGGCGGAAGCCATCAGCATTCCTTTCACGACTTCCGGTCGTCCGGCCAGGGAGGGATCACGCGCGGCCATCAGCGTGGCCACGCCGCAAGTCAGCGGGCTCGCGGAGGAAGTGCCGTTGAATCCGTAGTAGATCCAGGGATTCGAAGTCGTGGCGGTGTCCACGCCGTCGCCCGGACTGGCGAGTTCGGGCTTCTCGTGGCCCTCCACCGGATCCCAGTACGAAGAATAGGACGCCATGGCGTCGTTCGCCCAATTGGCGTCGTTGGCGTCGTTGTAGGCGCCCGTGCAAATCATGTTGTAGCCATTGCCGGGCGTCGTAGCGTAAGGCGTTGAGGATCCGCCTTGGTTGCCGTTCGACTTGAACATCATCACGCCGTACTGGCGCAAGGTGTAATCGAAGAAGCGGTCGAGATAGGCAATCGAGCCCTTCTGGCCGGTCCACCACGAGCAGTTGCCAAAGGAGACGCCCGCACTGATCGCCGCGCTCCAGACCGGAGGCGTGGAGGCATCATCAGCGCCGCCGCCGCTGTAGATCTGAGGCAGTCCGAACGCCGCGCCCTTGAAACTGGGATGGTTCATGGCCACGTTGCCGGCGCATGCCGTCGAGTGCGAGGACACCCCGATGTTGGTGAGATAGATCACCGGAGGAAGGTAGGGATTGTTCGACACGACGTCGCCGACGTCGTTGATCATCACCTTGACCGCTCCACCCGAGGCGCTGATGCCGCGGTTCCATGCCACCGCAGTGCGCATGGTGGCCTGAGCATCGTCCAACTCCGTGAAATGTTCCGGCGCAGCCCAGTAAGCCTGGTCCACTGCGGGATCTGCGGCCCACTCCGCGACTGCGCCCGCGGGAAGGCGCGCGCAAACGTTGGGCCAGCCGTCAGCAACCAAACGAAGTTCGAATCCAGCGGCAGCAAGCCGCTCGGCGAAGGCCGCGTTGAGCGGCGCAAAGGTGGCCGTTGCCTGCGCGAACGCGTTGCGGCGGGCATCTTCGACGCCCAGACCGGCGGACAGGCTCGCCTCCATGTGAGCGCGCCAGTCCTCTTCTTGAGCGGAACGCAGCCAGAACGCGACCTCGATGACGGTCTGCGGAGCGGTTGTCGCCAACACCTCGGCGAGGTCGCGGGAAATTCCGCGGCGCGCGTCCACCGCGGCGCGCTGCGCGGCAAGCCGGAGGGACTGCGCATCCACGCGCGCGCCCAGAAGTTGCCCTTCACTCCGAATGACTCCGCTCTGAGGATCCAAGAGTCGCCATTCCCGCAAGGCGGCGCCGGAATCCGGCAGAATCCAGTCGGTCGTGGAGAGCACGGGAGCGCCGGCGGAAGGATCCTGCGCGGCGAAGATCAAGAGGGCGAGGTGGTGGAGCATCGTCGGATGGAGAGGAGTCAGGACATTGAGCCTAGCACGCGAGGGAAGGCCTCCGCCGCACTGCATTCGGTCCGGAGGCGCGGCTAAGATCAGTCCCGGGCTTGAGGTGGCGCCGGATTCTCTCCTGAGCGCAATTTCGGCCCCGCTTTTCCCCCATGAGTGAAATCGTCCGTGTCCACGCCCGCGAGATCTTGGACTCGCGCGGAAATCCCACACTGGAAGTCGAAGTCGACCTCGCCACCGGAGCTGCTGGACGCGCAGCGGTCCCGTCGGGCGCCAGCACCGGCGCGCACGAAGCCGTCGAGTTACGCGATCGGGACCCCCGGCGCTACCGCGGCAAGGGAGTCTTGGAGGCGGTGCGCCACGTCAACGACGTACTGGCCAAACCGCTCGAAGGCATGGACGCTGACCAGCAAGAAGAGGTTGACCGCGCGCTGATCGAACTCGACGGCTCCGTGGACAAATCAGCGCTGGGTGCGAACGCGCTGCTGGGCATCTCCTTGGCCGTGGCTCACGCCGCCGCCGATGACGCTGGCCTGCCGCTCTTCCGTTATCTGGGAGGCGCCGGGGCGCACCGTCTGCCCGCGCCGATGATGAACGTGCTGAACGGCGGCGCGCATGCAGACAACAACGTGGACTTTCAAGAGTTCATGGTGCAGCCGTGGGGCGCGCCGAACTTCACCGAAGGCCTGCGCTGGTGCGCCGAGACCTATCACGCGCTGCGCGCTTTGCTGCAGAAGCGCGGACTCTCCACTGCGATCGGCGACGAAGGTGGTTTCGCGCCGAATTTGCGCAGCAACGAGGAGGCCGTGGATCTGTTGTTAGAGGCCATCGGCGCCGTAGGCCTGACTGCAGGCCCCAAACACATGTCCATCGCGCTCGACGTCGCGGCCACCGAGCTCTATCGCAATGGTCAGTACTCCTTCGAGGGCAAGAATTTCAGCAGCCCCGAGATGGTGGAGTTTTATCGCGCATGGTGCGAGCGCTATCCGATCGTCAGCATCGAGGACGGACTCGCCGAAGATGACTGGGAGGGCTGGAAGGCGCTCACCGACGAGATCGGCGACGAAGTGCAACTCGTCGGCGACGATCTCTTCGTCACCAACGTGAAACGCCTGCTGCGCGGCATTGACGGCGGGGTCGGCAACGCGATCTTGATCAAGCCGAACCAAATCGGCACCTTGAGCGAGACCATGCACGCGATTCAGGTGGCCTTCGAGGCCGGCTACGGAGTCGTGATCAGCCATCGCTCCGGCGAGACCGAGGACACCACCATCGCCGATTTGGCGGTGGCTGTCGGCGCCGGGCAGATCAAGACCGGCGCTCCTTGCCGCTCGGACCGCGTCGCCAAGTACAACCGGCTGCTCCGCATCGAAGAATGGCTGGGCCATTCCGCGCGCTATGGGAGCGCCCTCCCGCTCTAGAGCCGCCCATGGAAGCCGCCACCCGACCGCGTTCCCGACTCGTCGAGGGTTTGGCGTGGATTGCGGCGCTTTCGGCTGGAATCCTGGTCCTCCTCCCGGCCACGCTGGAGTTGCTGCGCGCGCACGAAGCGGAAGACGCCACTTGGGAACGGGCTCAGCGCGCCGAGGCGGAGGCGCAGCGGGCAGTCCATGAGTTGATGTGGCTGGAATCCGATCCGGCAGCAGACGAAAAACTTCGCGAAGCCGAGAACGCCTCGGTGCGTAACGACTGAACCAGAGATCCTGCATGACCGAGTCCAGCCTTTCCGACGTCGCGGCCGCGCAGCGCTTCGCCGCCTCCTTCCGCCGCCTTCGCGAGCAAGTCAGCCGCGTGATCGTTGGCCAAGAGCCGGTGATTGAAGAACTCTCGATCGCCCTCGCCGCCCGCGGCCACGCCATTTTGGTCGGCGTACCCGGCCTGGCGAAGACCTTGCTCGTCTCAACCTTCGCGCGCGCGCTTGACCTCTCCTTCCGGCGCATCCAGTTCACGCCGGACCTGATGCCCAGCGACATCACCGGCTCCGAGGTTCTCCACCTGGATCCCGGCAGCGGAGAACGCAGTTTCCGTTTCGTGCGCGGACCCGTGTTCGCGCAGGTCGTGCTGGCCGACGAGATCAACCGCACGCCTCCGAAAACGCAGGCCGCACTGTTGGAGGCCAGGCAAGAGCGCGAGGTCACGAGCGCCGGTCATACGCACGCATTGCCCGAGCCCTTCTTCGTGCTCGCCACGCAGAACCCGATCGAGCAAGAAGGCACCTATCCCCTGCCCGAAGCCGCGCTGGATCGCTTCCTCTTTCTGATCAAGGTGGACTACCCGGATGCCACGGAGGAAGCAGAGATCCTGCGCCGCACCACGGGCGCAGAACCGGCGGACGTCGCTCCGGTCTTTGGCGCGCAGGATCTGCTGCATCTGCAAGCCTTGGTGCGCGAAGTTCCCGCCGCCGATTCCGTGATCAACTACGCGGTGCGCCTGGTGCGCTCCACGCGTCCGGGTCCTGATTCGCCGGACTTCGTGCGGCAATGGGTCACCTGGGGTGCGGGACCGCGCGCTTCACAGAATTTGATCCTCGCGGGCAAGGCTCGCGCGCTTCTGCACGGTCGCTACCACGTGTCCGCGCAAGACGTGGCCGCGGTTGCGCCCTCCGTGTTACGCCATCGCGTGCTCACCAACTTCGCGGCCGAGGCCGAGAACGTGAGTTCGGACGAAGTCGTCGCGCGACTGCTGCGGAACCTTGAACCGCACCCGAGCGCGTTGGACGGTGAGCGTGCCGCAGGGGTCGGATCCTAAGCTGCTCGCGAGGCTGTCGCGGCTCGAGCTTCGTGCTCGAACCGCGGTAGAAGGCCTGCAAGGCGGGCGCCATCGCTCGCAGGTGCGCGGCGCGTCCACGACCTTCGCGCAGCATCGCGAATACACGCCCGGCGATGACCTGAGGCGCTTGGACTGGAAGTTATTGGCTCGCACCGATCGGCCCATCGTGCGCGAGTATGAGGAAGAAACCTCTCTGACGCTCTGGATCGTGCTCGACGCCTCTGCGTCCATGGGCTTTCGCAGTCTGGATTGGAGCAAGTGGGATTACGCGGGTTGGCTCGCGGCTTCGCTGGCGCGCGTGGCCTGCAATCAGCAGGATCGTTTCGGCTTGGTGATCGCGCGCGGCGCTTCCGCCACGCTCGCCCTCCCCGCCGGCGGCGGCGAAGCGCATTGGCAAGCCTTGCTCGCGCTCCTGGAGCGAATGGGGAGTTCCGGCGACGGAGATGCCGGCGCGGGATTGCAAGCCGGAGCGCCGCTGCTCGATCGGCGCGGCGTGGTCGTATGGATTAGTGATTGCTTCGGCACGCCCGACGCTGCGGCGCAGGGAGTCTCGTTGCTCCGCCACCGCGGGCATGACTTGATTGTGTTGCGCGTGCTGGACCCGGCAGAGATCGCCTTCCCCTACGATCAAATCACCCAATTCGAAGGATTGGAAGGCGCCGAGCGCTTGCGACTGGATCCGCGCGCCGTGCGCGACGCCTACCTCGAAGAATTCGAGGCGCACGGACAGGAATTAAGGAGACAATTGCGCGGCTTGGGCTGCGACTTCCGCCGCATGCCCACCGACGAGCCGCTCGACGTCGGCCTCGTCGCATTCCTCGCCCGCCGCGGCGCACGCATGCGCCGCACCAGCCGATGATCTTCGGCGCGCCCTGGATGCTCGCCGCGCTGCCGCTCGCAGCCGTGCCGATCATCATCCATCTGCTGCAGCGGCGCCGCTTCCGACGCGTGGAATTTGCGGCCATGGAATTCCTGCGCCGCGCAATGAAGCGCATGCGCAGGCGCGTATTGCTGGAAGACCTGCTCTTGCTCGTGCTGCGCACACTCGCGGTGGTGGCCATGATCCTCGCGCTCGCGCGCCCGAGCGGACAACTGCCTCCCGGCTGGATGGCCGAAGCCTCACGCTCAGAGATCGTGGTGCTGGACGCTTCGATGTCCATGAACCATCGCAGCGGCGGACAGAGTTCCTTTGAACGAGCGCGCAGCCTCGCGGACCGCATCATCTCCGCCGCCAATCCCGCGCAAGGCGCGCGCGCGGCCCTTCCAGATCAACCTCGACGATTTCGAGTGGGCGCTTGGCCTC
>CAZCXL010000096.1:0-5938 GCA_964502625.1 uncultured Planctomycetales bacterium
TTGCAGAGCAACGTTGCGCTCGGGCATCCGCTTGGGCCGCTGTTGCACCGCGCCTTGCTGGTGGACCGGCCGCAGATTCACAACGAGCACGCGCGCGATCGTGACGCCCGGCTCGCTGATTGGTGGGCCTTTACGTGGAGCCGCACGCCGCCGACCGGGCGCAACGACCCGGGAGAGCCGCGAGATCCGGCGCCCGCGCTCGAACGACTGCGCACCTTGGTGGCGGGTCGTCCGTTGGCGGTGCTGCTCGACGAGCGGCGGACGCTGCCTCGCGAGCTGCTCGAGCGAGTTGGAGCTGAGCTGCGATGCCAAGCGGAAGGTCTCCAGCTTTGGCTGCTTCCTCCGTGGCCGGCGGCAGCCGGTATTTGAGCGCGCAACGCACTTCTTCGACGCCGATTGCCTCACGGAGGATCCAGTCCGCGGCGGTGCGAGCCACACGCAGGGTGCGCAAGACGCCGCGACCGCTGAGGCAGAGACGCTCCGCCGCTTCTCGCAGCAGGACTCTCGCAGGTGATTCGATGCCCGCCTCCTGGAGCGCGTCGAGCGAGGCTGCAGAAGCGCGCGCAAACCCGCGCACGGCCGCGCAACGCCGCTGATGCGCACGCGCGTCTGCGAGTCTTGCATGAATGGATTCATCCCGCGGCTCTGCGGGCGGACCTTCGAGCGATTCAGGAGCGACTGGACCGACTTCGACGAAGAGATCAAAGCGATCTTGCAGCGGGCCACTGACCCGCGCCCGATAGCGCTGCAGCACAGCGGCGCCGCAGCGGCAGGGCACGCGGGGATGCCCCAAGAATCCGCAGGGACAGGGATTCGACGCGGCGATCAACTGAATCTCAGCGGGAAAGCGCGCCCATTCGCGCGCGCGCTGCAGCCGGACTTCGCCTTCTTCCAGCGGTTGGCGCAAGCCCTCGAGCACCGGCCTTGCGAACTCGGGTAACTCATCGAGAAAGAGCACACCACCATGCGCCCGAGAGATTTCTCCAGGACGTAGAGGCGTGCCGCCGCCGAGCAACGCCTGGGCTGAGGCGCTGACGTGCGGAGCACGGAACGGCGGTCTGCGCGGGAGCGACCGCACCGGCCCGAGGATGGCCTCGATCTGCGCGAGTTCGAGCGCGCGCTGTGGCGCGAGATCTTCCAAGAGGCCGGGGAGGCGGCGCGCCAGCATGCTCTTGCCTGTACCAGGCGGTCCGCGCAACCAAAGCGCGTGTCCGCCCAAGGCCGTGAGCACGAGCGCATGACGCGCATGTGCTTGGCCGCGCACTTCATCCAGTCGGGGTGCGGGAGGCTCAGGCGAACGGGGAACTGTGAATGAGGAGAATGGGGTCTTCGAGTCCGGCTCATGCCTCAACGCGCCGCTCAGCAGTGCGCCGACTTCCGATAGATCTTTGCATCCATGCACCGGAACTCCGGGTGCAAGCGCCGCTTCGGCGGCAGCGTCTGCAGCGGTGACGAGTCGAAAGGGCAAGCCACGACGTGCCGCACGCGCAGCCGCGAGTGCAGCCAGCAGAGTGCCACGCGCCGGCGCACCCAGGCCACCGTGGAGATCCAACTCTGCGAGACAGAGCCACGGTGCTTGCGGCGCGAGCCATTGCCCGTCTGCGACCAAGAGCGCGACGGCGAGCGCTAAATCCAAGGGAAGTCCGGTCTTGGGCATCTGCGCCGGAACCAGATTGAAGAGCACCTTGCCTGCGGGATAGCGCAATCCGTGGGCCGCGAGCGCGGACGGCAATCGTTCGCGAGCTTCTCGAGCGACGACGTCGGGCATTCCGGAGAGGACCGTGCGGGAGAGGCCACGTCCTGTGAGCGCCTCCACCCGCACCAAGCGTGCGCGCGCACCAAACAGCGAAGCTCCATAGATGCCGTGCTCCACTCTGCAATCCACGCCCCCGAGCGCTAGGGGTAACTGCCTTCCCATCCCCAGGCGAGCGCGCCTTGCTCGGTCGTGCGCAGGAGAATTCCGCGGCGCGCACAGAGCGGAGCGGCCGCCAGGGGCAGATCTTCGGGCCCACAGGCTGCCCAGGCTTCGCGGGGGAGCAGATGATCGAGCAATTCGTCGAGGCCGTCCGTGGTCAAGCCGTGGTGCGGTAGCACCAGCAAATCGATCGGCCCAGGCTCCAGGCGCGAGCGCAACTCGCGGAGCGCGTAACCGAATTGATCGCCGAGCACCACGGCCCGGCGCGACGGTCCCATGCTCGTGTGACTGCGGATTTCCAGGACTGGCCCGGCCGCGTTGCGGACGTGGGAAACTGCCGCTCGACATCCGATCACGCGCACGGTATAGGGAAAGAATCCCGTGAGGGTCAGTTCCGAGCCGGCGCGCACGTCGCACATCTTCAGGCCGTCGCGATCTTGGAGCAGGCGCAGGCCCGCGGCGTGATCCGCGTCGGCGTGGGAGAGCACGCCGACGCGCGGTGCCGGCCAGCCACGACGCGCAAGTTCAGGCAGCAACACTCGGTCCACGAGGGCTGCGGGGTTCTGGCCGCGGCTTCCGAGGTCGTAGAGCAGGGTTCCGGCCTGTCCGCACACCACCACGGACAAGCCATGTCCGGTAGGCAGCAACAGACAGGCCGGGACTGCGGGCGCGCGCAGGCAGAGCAGCGTAGTCATGGCGAGCACGGCCAGCGCAGCCCGCGCGCAGCGGCCTTGCGCGTGCGCACGAAGCGCGAACAGGCCGATCACCGCAGCCGCGGTCACTGCAATGGCAGGAATCTGGGTCAACGCGAGCGGCGTTCCTGGCAAGGCATCACAGACTCGGAGCAACTTGGCCTCGGCGTGGCGCATCCAGGCGAACAGCAAGGACGCAGCGGCTGATCCTCCGGGCAGAAGCGCGACCACGGCCAGCACCATGCGCGCAGGCAGGGTCAGCGCAAACACCGGAGTCAATGGAATGCTTCCCCATTCCACCGTGCCGCGCAGCGCGTGCAGAGCTGGCGCGCTGCCGAGAAAGGCCGCGGTGGAAGTGCGCAGGGTGCGCGCGAGCCAGGCACTTTGCGCGGATTGGGGAAGTGAGAGCAGGAATCCCGTTGCCGAGTAGGTGAGCACGAAACCCAGGCCCTGGCGCTCAGGAGCTCCGAGCGCGCACTCGAGGAAAAGCGCCAGCGCCCAGAGGCGCTTCGCGTGGACGCAGCGCGCGCGGTGCTGCGTCCATTCCCGCAGCAGCAGACCGGCGAGAGCGCGGCTGACCGCCGGTCCGGCTCCGGCGAGCGCGCCGAGCAGGAGGAGCGCGGCCCACCGCGCTCGAGTGCGACGCAAGCCAGGAATCTGCAGCAGCAGCGCATTCCAAAGCCAGAAGTGCATTCCGGAAACGGCGAGCAGGTGCAGCAGGCCGAGGCGTCGGTAGGACTCGGCCCAGCCGTCCTCGACAACACTCCAATCCCCGAGCAGCAAGGCGCGGGCCAGGCCGGCGTCTGCAGGTGGCAGCCGCGCGTCCAGGCGCGCACCCAATTTTTGGCGCAAGGTGGCGAGTGGTCGGGTGGTTCCGCCAGGTACCGCGTGCAGGCGTGCCCATCCCAGCCAGCTCTTGCCGTTGCGGCAATGGAGGAGGCCTTCCCAATGCACGCGCTCGCCAGGATGCGGCGGAGAGCGGCCTTGCCACTGGCCATCCCCTGCGAGCGTGGGTTGAGGTGTTCCCGAGGGGAGCACCATTCCTGGCCACCGCAAGTGCTCGAGAAGAAAGCGTCCCTCACCGTTTCCGGTGGAGCGCCAGAGCGCCAGCGTGGCTTCCCCGGAGATCGGACGCAGACGATCGTGGTCCGGGTTGGTTGAGGTGGGCGGCCGGGCCGCACCCAACAAGAGTGCGCAGGCGAGGCAAGCACCCACCGCCACCCGGCGCTGTCCGATCCAGGCTGCTCCCGCTGCGAGCATGGCCAGCGCCAGCAGCAGCCCGGCAAGCGTGATGCGGGAGCAGAGAAGATCTGTGGGGGCGGTCAGCCGCCAGCAAGCCGCTCCAAGACAGGCCCAGGCTGAGGCTGACCATGCCGCGCCTGAGGACATCCCGCTCGGAGGACGCGCGCGGGCGGCGGAGGTGACCTAACATGAGCGCATGGCGGAGCCTCGCGTCCTCTATCCGGGGAGTTTCGATCCGCTCACCCTCGGCCACCTGGATTTGATTCGCCGCGCGACCGAGCTCTTCGGCACCGTGGAGGTGGCGGTCGCGGAGAACTCCGCGAAACAGGCGCTGTTCACAGTCGAGGAACGGCTTGAATTCCTGCGCCAAGAAACGGCGGGCCTGCCCGTGCGCGTGGAACATTTCCGCGGCCTGGTGGTGGAGCACGCTCGCTCGCGCGGGATTCGAGTACTGCTGCGCGGTGTGCGCACCGTCTCAGATTTCGAGTACGAGTACCAAATGGCGATGACCAACCGGGAACTCGCTCACGAGATCGACACCGCCTTCATCATGCCGAGCGAGGACTACGCCTACTTGTCCAGCCGCCTGATCAAGGAGGTCTACGCAGCGGGTGGCGAACTCCGGCGCTTCTTGCCTGAGCGCGTTCACCTGGCTCTGACCGAGCGTCTTCGAGAATCTTCCTGAAATTCCATGCGCACTCTGCACACTCCCCATGCTCCGGCGGCCATCGGTCCTTACAGTCAGGCCGTGGTGGCGCACGGATTTCTCTTCACGAGCGGACAGATCGCTCTCGATCCCGTATCAGGGAGTTTGGTCGGCGCGGATGCGGCCGCGCAGGCGCGGCAGGTCTTCCAAAATCTCGCCGCCGTGCTCGCCGCCGCAGGGTCCCGTTTCGAACAAGTCGTGAAGGCCACCGTTTATCTTTCCGACATGAATGATTTCGCGGCCGTTAATGCGGTGTACGCCGAAGCCTTTGGCGCCCACAAGCCGGCGCGGTCCACGGTGCAAGCCGCACGTCTGCCCAAGGACGCGAAAGTCGAAATCGACTTGGTCGCCGTGCTCTCCGCTGCGGACTGATGGTTCTGGATCAGCGCAGCGCGCGCGCGAGCGTGTCCAGCGCCCACAGCGTGAAGACGAGGAAGGCGGCGGGCACCAACAGGATCCAGCCGCAGTCCACGAGCGGATTCAGAGCAGCCAGCCCGTCGGCGGTGAGAATACCCCACGAGACGGAGGGCGGCTCTACGCCGAGGCCCAAGAAGGAAAGAAAGGCTTCCATCAGCACCACGCGGGGCAGGGTGAGCATGAGCAGCGTGCCGATCGAGGGCGCGAGGTTCGGCAGCACGTGCCGCGCGAGCATGCGCAGACGACCGGAGCCTCCCGCATGCGCTGCGAGTAAGAAGGCCTGGCCGCGAAGGCGCAAAGTTTCGGCGCGCGCGACGCGCGCTGCGGGCAACCAGAACAGCAGTCCGACGGCCACCAAGAACACTTGCAGTCTTCCCATGCCCACGTTCGCCAGTTCCGCGCGATATTCCTGGAGCAAGGCGAGCAAAAAGAGCAGAAAGACCACCATCGGAATGCTCTCAAGCGCGTCGGCGGCGCGCATCATCCAGCGTTCCGCGCGCCCGCCGAGCAAGCCTGCAAGCGCTCCGTAGGGAACGCCGACGGCGAGCGCGACAATCGCACCTAGGATGCCGACCACGAGCGAGACGCGCGCGCCAGCAAGCACGCGCGCGAGAAGATCGCGGCCCAGCGGGTCGGTGCCGAGGATCGGTGCTGAGGTCCAAGCCGGAGCAACGAGGCGGGCCTGCGCATCCATGGCCTCAGGCGAAGGCAGCGGCCACCAAGGAGCAGTCCATGCGGCCACGCCGAGCAGCAGAATCCAGCCGATTGCGAATCCTCGGGCGGCGCGCCGGCGGAAGAGCGCGCCGCTCACGCCAAGGCCTCCGTCCGGGGATCGAGGCGCGCGATCAACAGGTCTGCGAGCAGCGTGCAGGTTCCGAGCAAGGCCGTGAAAAGCACCGTCGCGCCGAGCGCGAGCGTGTAATCCCGGTTCAGCGCAGCCTGAACGAAGTGCGTGCCGAGGCCGGG
>CAZCXL010000096.1:5948-8745 GCA_964502625.1 uncultured Planctomycetales bacterium
CGGGAAGTGCGAAGACTTGCTCGATCACCAGTGATCCGGTGAGAGCCGCGGCCGTTGCCGGTCCCAGGTACGCCGCGGCAGGGACCAACGCCGGCCGCAGGATGTGGTGCCGGAGAATCTCGCTCTCGCTTAATCCCCGCGCGCGCGCGGCGCGGGTGGCCGTGGCAGCCAAGGCTTCGCGCGCGGAACCATGCACCAGGCGAAGGATCTGCGCGGCGATCGGGAGACCAAGGCTGATGCTCGGAAGCAGCAGATGCCTCAAGCCGCCGATACCCGCCGGCGGCAGCCAGCCGAGATGAAAGGAGAAGGCGAGCACCAGGAGGCCGGCGAGGACAAAACTGGGCACGGCGAGCAGCGCGGTGCTGAAGCCGAGCGTCGCGGCTTCGCGCCAACCCTGGCGGTGGGCGGCCCACAATCCGAGCGGGGCGCCGAGCAGGAGAGCGATGAGTAACGCGCTGAATCCCACAGTGAGTGAAATCGGCAAGGCATCGCCCAAGATGCGGCGCACGGAAGTGTCTCGATAGCGCAGCGAGGGGCCGAAGTCCGCGCGCACCAGGCCGGAGAGGGAAGCCCAGTACTGCGCGGCGAGAGGGCGGTCGAGTCCGAAGCGGACGTCGAGCGCGGCGCGCACTTCGGGGCTCAGTTCTCGCTCGCCGTCGAAGGGGCCACCACGCGTGCCGCGTACCAAGAGAAAGGCAATGGCATGCACCACGAGCACGGTGAGCAGCAAGGCCGCGATGCGGCGCAGGAGGCGACCGCTGCTCATGGCCGCAGTTTCAGCGCGCTCCAGTCCACGTAGCCGCGTGGATTGGGAAGGAATCCTGCGATCCGCGGAGAGAGCAGTTCCTGATTCGCGTCCACGAGGAGCGGGATGATCGCGGCGTGCTCGAGCAGAATCCGCTCAGCGCGCGCCAACTCCCTGAAGCGCGCAGCCGGAGTGGGTGCGGCGGCGGCCCCGTCGAGAGCGGAATCGAATTCAGGCTCCGCGAAACCGGTGCGATTCTGGGGATCCCCACTGCGAAAGATGGTCAAGAATCCCTCGGGATCCAGCGTGTCGCCCACCCAGGAGGAGCGTGAGAGCACATAGTTGCCAGCGCGCTCCGCCGCGCGCGCCTCGCGGCCTTCGAGTCCCAGGACGCGCACCTCCAGTCCGAGTTGGGTGCGCCATTGCTCGCGAAGAACTGCGGCGAGATCTCGGCCGAGTTCACTGGACGGAACGAGTAGTTCCAAATCGCGCTCTTCGCGCAGGGGGTCGGCGCCTGCTGCGCGTCGTCGCGCCCGCCAAGTAGCAAGGTGGGCCTGGGCTGCGGCAAGATCGAAACTCTGTGGGTTGGCTTCGGGATGCCAGTCGGAGAGCAGCAGAGGGATGAAACCGTTTGCTGCCGCTCGGCCGCCGCCCAGGGCGGCGGCGAGAGCCTCGCGGTCCACGGAGCGCGCGAGCGAGAGCCGAAGGTCACGATCCGCGAGCAAAGCGTTGCGCAGGTTCAGGCGGAGGAAGAGGGATGCGAACTGCGGACTAGGACGAAAGGCGTCGCCGTGTTCCGTCAGTAAGCGCGGCACGGCGAGGGGCGGCACGCTCGGCGCATAATCGGCTTCGCCGGCAAGGAAAAGATTCAGCGCCGTGAAGGAAGATTCGACGGCGAGAAAATCGAGGACGGCAAAACTCGGTCGCGCGGCGTCCCAGTAGTGCGGGTTGCGCTCGACACGCACCCGATCGCGCACGCGGCGGAAGCGCAGTCGGTAGGGGCCGCTGCTCACGAAGGGATCGGCCTGCACGCCGGGCGGCAGCGTACGCTGCGCGGCGGGTACCGGCGCCAGCGGCCACAGCGCGGCCATCTGCGCAAAGGCAGGCTGCGCTCCCGTGAAGGAGATGGTGATCTGTTCGCGGCCGTCGGCGAGTTGCTCCGCTTGGAAGTGCGCGCCGCTCAGCCAGGCGCGATAGGGCGCCGCAGTGGTGGGAGCCAGCAGTCGCTGCCAAGACGCGATGAAGTCTGAGGCATGCAGCGGAGTGCCATCGGACCAGGAGAGTTCAGGCCGCAGCAGGAAGGTCCAGAGACGACCCGCAGGGTCCTGCTGCCAGGATTCCGCCAAATCAGGCAGTGGGGTGGCACCGTCGGCGGCAAGGCGAGTGAGGCCCGCGTGAAGGGCGCCCGCCAGCCGGCCTTCGGCTGCGCTGCTGGCGAGCTGTGGATCGAGCAGGGCGACGTCGCCTCCATTCAGGATCACGAGATCCGCAGGTGTGGGCGCGCAGGCCAGCAGAACGGGCAGCGCGAGAATCGCGAACGCGCCACGCACGCGCGCAGCATAGCGGGGGACCTAGGCCGCTTTCTAGAATCAGGGCGGTGAGTGGAGTGCCGCTGTTGGAGGTGCGCGCCCTGCGTCTCGTGGTCGGCGATCCCGGTGCTGAGCGCGTGCTCGTGGACGGCCTGTCCTTTTCCATTCCGGAGGGCGGTGCGCTGGGTTTGGTGGGGGCGAGCGGAAGCGGCAAGAGCCTGACAGCGGCAGCGCTGCTCGGTTTGCTTCCTCCTGGGATTCGGCGCACGGCAGGGAGCATCGTGTGGAAGGGTGCCGCCGACCTCGCCCAGTTGCGCGAGCGGGAGTTGCGGCCTTTTCGGGGAGGCATGGTCGGCACCGTGTTCCAAGATCCGCTTGCCGCGCTGAATCCCGTTCTGACGGTGGGCCGGCAGCTTGAAGAGGTTTTGATCACCCATCAACCCCAGTTGGATCGGGCTGCGCGGCGCGCGGAGACGGCTCGCTGGTTCGCGGCGGTGGAGTTGCCGGAGCCGGAGCGAATGGG
>CAZCXL010000097.1:0-8730 GCA_964502625.1 uncultured Planctomycetales bacterium
GTAAAGAAAAACTTCGCAGGCAGAGTAGAGAGCGGGAAGGGCTTCGTCGCTCACAGAGCCAAGCAGCCGCACTTCCGCCGCCGCAACTCCCAAGCGCCGTGCGAGGACCAGGGGAGCATCGCCCGCGCGCCTCGTGGAACCTGCGAACACCAAAGGATGGCGCGTGCGCAACTCCTCCGGCAGTCCAGCCCAGGCGCGCAAGGCCCCTTCCCAGTTCTTATGCCTGCGCAACGCGGCGACGAAGAGCACAAATCCCGGCCGCAATCCGAAGTGCTCCAGCACAGGAGCACATGCGTCAGGATTGAGTGGGCGAAAACATTCCGCAGCGAAGTGCGGCACCACGCTCATCCGGCCGGTCAATGCCGGAAAGGCCTTCGTGGCACGCTTCAGGACGTCCGCGCTCACGATCGAGAGCCGCGCAGAGCGTTCGCCAACCCGCGAGACACAGCGGCGAAAGCGCCAGGCTCGCCACGCGCGCTGCCATGCCGGACGCGGGTCCGGCATCAGCGCGCTCACGTCGTGCATCGTGGACACGAGCCGCGGCCCGGTCGGAAGGTCTTCCGGTTCGAGCAGTGGGGACCACAGCACGTCCGCAGGGCAAGGGCCGCCGCTCCAGGGAAAGAAATCGAGTCGGCCCGCGACTGCGGCGGATTCGAGCAATTCGCTCACCCGCACGAAGGACGATCGTGGCCCGCTCCGCACGCGCACGTCGAGCGCGACCTTCATCCGCTACTTGGGAACTTCTTGCTGGTGCTGCTGGGCCTGACGCTCCTGCATGGCGCGCGTGAGGCCGCTCTGATAATCGCCGAATTCACGCGCGCGGCGAAAGGAATTCGGATAAGCGATACTCACCATCACGGCGACCGCGGCAATCCACGCGCCTACCAGCAAGCCGATCTTGCAGCGCTTGGAGAGTTTCATGATGCGTTGTTCCCTTCCTCGGCCTCATCCTCGCGCGGAATCGGCGCCACGCTGGAGAGGGTATCGCCGTCCTTGAGGTTGACGAGGCGCACGCCCTGCGTGGGGCGCCCCTGCAAGGAGATGTCCGCGATGCGGGCACGGACCATCATTCCCTGAACGCTGGAGTAGAGCACCTCCTCGCAGCGGCTTGCGTTCTGCACGCCCACCACTTCGCCATTGCGTTCCGTGGTTTTGATGCCGATCACGCCTTGCGAGCCGCGCCGCGTGAGGCGGAACTCGCGGACCGGAGTGCGCTTGCCGTAGCCGTTGGCGCACGCGATCAGCAACTCCTCCTCTTCGCGCGCGGTCATTGCGTCCACGACGCGGTCGCCGTCGCGGAGCATGGCGCCGCGCACTCCAGCGGCGTCGCGGCCCATGGAGCGAGCCTCTTCCTCCGGGAAGCGCACGACTTGACCATGCGCAGTGGCGAGCAGCACCTGGTCGCCCTTCGAGACCACGACGGTGCCGATGAGCCGATCTCCGTCTTCCAGCCGCGTGGCGATGATGCCCGCAGCGCGCGGCCGTGAGTAGGACTGGAACTCGGTCTTCTTGACCTTGCCCGCCGCGGTGGCGAAGAGCAGGTAATCGCCTTCGTCGAACTTGCGGGTGGCAAGGATCGAGCGAATTTCCTCGTCGGGTTGAATTCCTTCGACCAGATTGCGAATCGAGCGGCCCTTGGCGGTGCGGTCGAGGTCGGGCAGGCGCCAAACCTTCAGCCAGTAGAGCCGGCCGCGATCGGTGACCACGAGCAAGAAATCGTGAGTGGAGCAGACGAAGAGGTGAGAGAGCAGATCGCCCTCCTTCGCCTTGCCGCCGGCGATGCCACGGCCTCCGCGGCCTTGCGCGCGGAAGACCTTGGCCGGACTCCGTTTCACGTTGCCTTCGCGGCTGATCGTCACCACCACCGATTCTTCGGTGATCAGGTCCTCGGTCATCAGCTCGTCCACGGTGCCGCCGATTTCGGTGCGCCGCGGCTCGCCGTATTTCTCTTCGATGTCCACGAGGTCTTCGCGGATGAGCTGCACCACCAGCGAGTCCTCGCTGAGGATGCGCATGTACCACGCGACGTCCTTCTGGAGTTGCTCGATCTCGAGTTGCAGCTTGTGCACCTCGAGCCCGGTCAGGCGGCCGAGCCGCATCTCCACGATCGCCTGCGATTGGATGGTGGAAAGTCCGAAGCGGTCTTCGAGCCGCGCACGCGCTTGGGCGGTGTCCGGCGAAGACTTGATGATCGCGATCACTTCATCGATCGCTTGGATCGCGATGAGCAGGCCTTCAAGAATGTGCAGCCGCGCTTCCGCCTTCTCCAGCATCCAACGCGTGCGGCGTCGGATCACGTCGAAGCGGTGGTCGCGGTAGGCCTCGAGCAGCTGCTTGATGTTCAGCGTGCGCGGCTGGCCGTCGATCAGCGCGGTGTTGCGGATCGCGTAGGTGCTCTGGAGCGGGGTGTGCTTCCAGAGCAGGTTCTCGACGACGGCGGAGTCAGCGCCGGCCTTGAGTTCGATCACCACCCGCATGCCGTCGCGGTCGGATTCATCGCGGAGGTCGTAGATCCCCTCAATGCGGCCCTCCTTCACCTCGTCGGCAATTTTCTCGATGATCGCCGACTTCTCCTTCTCGTAGGGAATCTCGGTGACGACCAGACGGTCGCGTTCGCGCCCGTCGCCCTCCTCGTGGTGCATCCGCGCGCGCAGCGTGATCTTGCCGCGCCCGGTGGTAAGCGCCTCGCCGATGCCCGCGCGGCCGCAAATGATGCCCCCGGTCGGAAAGTCCGGACCATGCAGCACCTCGGCGATCTGCGCGATCGTGCAGTCCGGCTTCTCCAACAGGAGCTGCAATCCTGCGATCACTTCGCGCAGGTTGTGCGGCGGCAGCGCGGTGCTCATGCCGACCGCGATGCCCTCGGAACCGTTCACCAACAGATTAGGAAACCGTCCGGGCAACACCAACGGCTCCATGCGCGTCTCGTCGTAGTTAGCGCGCTGGTCGACCGTGTCCTTATCGATGTCGAGGAGCATTTCCTCGGCGGGACCCGCCATGCGGGCCTCGGTGTAACGCATGGCTGCCGGCGGATCGCCGTCGATCGAGCCGAAGTTGCCCTGCCCGTCAATCAGCGGATGCCGCAGGCGGAAGGGTTGCGCCATGCGCACCAAGGTCGGATAGATCACCGATTCCCCGTGCGGGTGATAGTTACCCGAGGTGTCGCCGGCGATCTTCGCGCATTTGCGGTATTTCGCGGTGGTGCGCAAATTCAGGTCGTGCATCGCGACCAAAATGCGGCGCTGGGAGGGCTTCAGGCCGTCGCGCACGTCGGGCAAGGCGCGGTCGTGAATGACGGAGAGCGCGTAAGTCAGATACGACTCGCGCATCTCGCGCTCGATCAACAGATCTTGCACGCGTTCCTGGTTCGGCGACGAAGGGGCGGGCTAAATCGGGTCGGCCATGGACGGCGGGGGGGTGGCAGGGGGGCTCCTCCCTGACTCCTCCATTTCACCCTCGCGGCGTTCGCTCCGCCACTCTCAATTGGGGAAGATTGACGACCTAAGCCGTTATTTCACAGTCACTTAGGGACGCACGTCCAGCCAGGCTCACGGCCCCGTCCGAACGACGGCGCAGGCGCAACCCACCCCCCGGCATGAGCACCTCCAGATCGGCTTCGGCACCCTCTCGCCAGGCCGCCAGCGCCACGGCCACCGCACCGCTGCCACAGGCGCGCGTCTCACCGACGCCGCGCTCGCGCACGCGCATCTGCAAAGTGCTCAGATTGATTCGCTTCACCATTTCGACGTTCACGCCCGCTGGAAAGAGCTCCGTGCGTGCGTCACATTGCGCCGCAAATTCCAAAAGCGGGAGGTCTTCGACTCCAGCAACAAAGAACACTGCGTGCGGATTCCAAAAGTCCACGGCCACACCCTTCCGCGATGCAACCACGACTGGACGTATCCCCACGGCGTCGAGAAATCCGAGTTCGAGCGCGAACTCTCCCTCCGCAACGCGCCGCCACGGGATGCGGCGCCCGTCCATCACGAACACCCCATCTACATTCCCCGAGGCGCAGGCCGCAACGCGCAGGCCGTTCAAGCAAGTGCCGCCCGCGCTTCCATCGCGATTGATGATCCGCACCGGAACGGCGCCATCGGGCGCAGCCGAACCGACGATCAGCAGTCCGTCATAGCTCTGGCCGCAGTTGATCCGCGCGAAGCTGCCAAGTTCAGACTCCCCTACCCCAGTGGCCTGCAGTTCGGCTTCGCAGGCCAGCACGAAGGAGTTGCCGCAACCCTCGCCAGAGCGCAGGCTGAGGCTCACGCCGCTGCCAGTTCCGCGTCTTCACGCCGTTTCGACCGTTCTTGGCGCACCAGCGCCACGATCAGCCACAGCAGCAACCCAACTACTCCGGCAAGAATCGCCATGGAGACGATCCAAATCACGTGAAACTGTTCACGGTCCGCCGGGAAGGGATTTCGCTCATGCCAGGCGCCGCCCGCAGGCATCGCGCTCGGCGTGCGCTCCGCATACCGCGTGAGTGCACTCTGCAAGAAGGCGGCGAAGATCGCGGGGTCTGGGTCGTAGCCGTCCTTGGTCTCCAGCACAGAATCGTCGCGCGGATCGAGCACGACGTAGTAAGGCTGAGCCGCGAATTGGAAGCGCTCGACCTCGAGCTTCGAATTCCAATCTCCGAAGGGCGGCTTGTCCACCCAAAGTTCGGCGCGCGCCACTTGCGCGAGTAATTGCTTCACTGAGTCATCCGGGAAAACGCTGTACTCCATCTTGCGGCAATTGACGCAAGTCACGCCCGTGAAGTCCAGAAACAGCGGCTGCTTCTTCTCCACGGCGATGTTCCAGGCTTGGAGATAGGAGGTCTGCCAAGACAGACCGCCGGCCTTCACAACACCGCCATCTGCGGCGTATACCTCACTGCCGTAGTCGAAGGGCGGCAGATAGGCCTCGGCCCAACCGCCGGGATATGCCGTTTCGCTGCGGTTCCAGAGCCCCGGCGCCAGAAAAGCCGCGAGCGCGAGCGCGAGCACGCCTACTGCGAGCCGACCCTTGCCGGGACGCGCGCGTTCGAAATCATGGTGCGTGCGATACAGGCCGAACATGTACCCCGCCCACAGGACGAGGAACACCATGGTCAGCGCGATCGCCACCGGCCATGTCAAGACGTGCAACTCAAAACGAAGGTCGGTATTGCTGAAGAACTTGATGGCCGCGATGAGTTCAATGAAGCCCGCGGAAACCTTCACCACGTTCATCCAGCCTCCGGCCTGCGGCAGAGTCTTCAACCAGGACGGGAAGAGCGCCAGGAAGAAGAAAGGCAGCGCGAACACCGCGCCATACACCAGCATGCCGCCGACGAGGTATTGAAGCCCGAGGCTCAAGCCTGTGGCGAAGAGCAAGCCAACGAAGCCCACGGTGCAGGTGAAGGCCGTGATGCTGAAAGCCACCGCCATCAATAGCACCGGAAAGTATCCACCCTTGTGCCGCCCTTCGGATTGAGTCTTGGAGGCGAAGCGCTGCAGAAAGGAAGGCGCCTGGATTTCGTAAAAACCGAGCAGCGAGAGCGCCATCCACACAAAAAGCAGGCCGATGCCGAGGTTTACCCATGGATTGGAGCCGATCGTGTTCGCGCCCATCGGCCCTAAGGCCAGCGCCGCGCCTACGCCGATCCCCACGAAAGTGAACACGATTCCTCCCGCGTACGCAGTGGCGTTGCCGAGCGCGGTGCCCTTGCCGTCGTCGGCGCGCTTGGTGAAGTAAGAGATCGTCACCGGGATCATGGGGAACACGCAGGGCGTCAGCAGCGTGAACAGCCCGGCGCCTACCGCAAGCAGCAAGAAACTGAAGAAGCTGCCGTCGCCGAGACTCTCCGTGGTGGCTGCAGAACCACCTGCGGCCCCCGCGTTGCCGATGGTGAAGGAAATTCCTTCTGGGTCGTAGCAGAAACTGTCGTCACAGGCCGTCCACTGAATGTGCACGCGGGCGCCCTCCGTCGCGGGATCCCCCGTCACCCGGATCGGCACGGTGAAATGAACCTTGCCCTCCAACCACAGATACTCCGCGTCCAAGTCGCCGAACGCTTCCGCCACCTTGCGCGGCTTCTTACTCGTGGTGGGCTTGCCCTCCACGGCGAATCCCTTGCCCTCGAGCACCACGCTCACGCCCTTGCCCCATTCGGGATCTTGATCCGGGTGGTACACGTGCAAACCATCCCGCACCTCGAGATCGAACTCCAAGACGTAGGTTTGGCCCGGCTTGAGATCCTTCGGGAAGTCGTACTTCGCCTTCACCCGGCCACTCAGAGGCTCTTGCACACTCGGCAGCAGCGCGCCGCTGCCGGGCAGTACTTCGAACTCCAGAGGGAAACTCGCCTTGGTCGGCGGCAAGCACATCCGCTCATTGCATTCCATCCAAGAGACCAGAACCTCCACGGTGTGCTTCCCGGGAGCCGCGTTCACGCTCACTGGGATCCGCAACTCGGGCGCTCCCTCCAGCCACCACTGCGTGACGGTCTTCGGTCCGATCACTTCGGTCTTCGTCTTCGGAACTGCTGTGGTTGTGAGCGGACCAGCAGTGGCGAATCCTTCGCTCTCGATCGTGACCGCCGGCGGAAGCCCCATGCCGCTCGTGTCACCCGGGTGGTAAATGTGCCAGCCTGGATCAATCGTGAAGCGCAACACCAACTCTGCGTGCTCGCCTTGAGTTGCGCTCGGGGCGACGAAGGCGACCTCGGGCTGGGCATGGCGCACTCCTTGCGGAGCGGCCCAAGCGGCGAGCGACAGGAGCAGGAGGTGCATCGGCAGTGGGCGCGAAAAGCGCGGGCTTCGAATGCCTACGGTGGAGGCTGGTGGGCGTTGAGGGACTCGAACCCCCGACATCCTCCATGTAAAGGAGGCACTCTAGCCGACTGAGCTAAACGCCCCGTGCGCAAATTCTAGCCGATGCCCCCGATCGACTCGATCAGGAAATCTACTGAGTATCATCTGCCGCTTCCGACATGCAGAACAGCCGCCCGCCTGAAGCGCTCGTGATCCGCTACGGCGAGATCGCGCTCAAGGGCGGCATGCGCACCCACTTCGAGTTGCGCCTGTGTGACAACCTGCGCGTCGCCTTGGGGCCGCTTCCGGGCCTCGCCATCCAGCGCACCCGTGGCAGGATCATGGTGCGCGCCGACGTGCCGCTAGGGCCTGCGGTCCAGAACGCCGTGCGCGTCTTCGGCATCACCAGCGTCTCGGAGGTGCACCAGGTTCCCGCGCAGGAGGAACCGATTCGCGATCAAGTCCGCATTTTGACTGCGGGCGCGCTCACCCGCTCGCACGCCGGGCAGGCGCGCGTGAGTTTTGGCGTGCGCGTCAATCGCGCGGACCCGCGCTTTCCGCTCTCGAGTTCGGAACTCGCGCGACGCCTCGGCGCCGATCTCCTGCAGCGCCACGCCGAGTTGCACGTGGATCTCGACGCGCCGCAGTTGAGTGTGGAGGTCGACGTGCGGGATGAAGGCGCCTTAATCTTCGTGGAGCGGCAACCCGGACCCGGCGGCTTGCCGGTCGGCACGCTCGGCCGCGGCCTCTGCCTCTTGTCGGGCGGCATCGATTCCCCGGTAGCCGCATGGATGGCCATGCGCCGCGGCTTGAGGATCGAATTCGTTTCCTTCCTTTCACCACCGCACACGGGCGCACAAACCGTCGCGAAGGTGCGCCGCCTCGCGGAGCACTTGTCCGCCTGGCAGCCGATCACCTGGCTGCACTTGGTACCCATGACCGCGGTGCAAGATGCGCTGCGCGCCGGCACGCCAGATCCACTCCACACTGTGCTTGATCGCCGCTCCATGTTTCGGATGGCCAGCCGACTCGCGCGCCGACGACATTCACGCGCCCTCGTCACGGGCGAGAGCCTCGGCCAAGTCGCGAGCCAGACGTTGGAGAACATCTCATGCACGGAGGAAGCCGCGCGCATGACCGTCCTGCGGCCTCTGATCGCCTACGACAAATTGGACACCATCGCCATCGCGCGCCGAATCGGCACTCTGCCGATCTCCGAGCTGCCCGCGCCAGACTCGTGTACCGTGTGGCTGCCGCGTTCCCCCGTCCTCCGATCCCGGATTGGCGAGGCCCAAGCGGCCGAGGCCGGGTTGCCGTTGGAAGATCTCGAACGCCAAGCCCTCCTCGCCATCGAAAGTCAACGCATCCCTACATGAAGCACCCGCTCCTCATGATCTCCCTCGCGGCCGCGCTCTTCGCCTCCTGTGGCGGCGGCGGCCCCGCGCAGAACGTCAACACGGGCACGAGCACGCTCACCACCGGCGCGCCTGGAATCGTGGAAGACGTCAGCGCGCTGCCGCCCGAGCCGAACATTGCTCCGCCCGCGGCCGGAGAAACTCTCTACAAGGCCTACATTCTCGATCGCACTTCCAAGAAGCCGATCGCGAACGCGCGCGTGATGTTGTTGTATGAAATTCCCGAAGCGCTGTTCATGCGTGAGCCGGCCCGCCGTTCGATCGTCTACGAATCCAAGACCCGGATCCACGGCCTCTTCTACACCCTGGCGAAGGCGGACGGACTACCGAAGTACGTGTTGGTCAACGGCACCGGCTTCGATCCCACTTTGGTGGAAGCGGGCACCGCAGATTCTCTGCAGACCCGCATCGTGCGCGTGGAAGTGGACATCCTGCCGGTCGCGAAGTTCACGATTCGCTCGCCTGAGGGCGCCTTGGTGGACCAAGCGCTGTGCACCATGAAGCCGGACGTGGACGTCGCCAGCAACCGTCCCGGCCTC
>CAZCXL010000098.1:0-8687 GCA_964502625.1 uncultured Planctomycetales bacterium
CAACGCATTCGAGCTGGATAGAAAGTCGAATCGGCCCGACTCATCGGCCTCTGCGATGGTCTTGCGCTTTTCTTCCACGACTCGACTCTTCACCGAGGGGCGTCCCTCGGAGGTCAACACCTCAAAGCGGATGCGCAGCGGCGAGGGCAGCCGTTCAACCACCAACTTTCCCTGCTCAAGCGCCTCGATCAGCACCCAAGGACTCAAGGGGAGATCCATCCAGACGTCCGCAGGCGAGCGCACGCGGAGCAACGGATCACCCGTCGCGCTGCTCGTGGGCACTGGCAGGGGAATGGTCCCATCCGCGACGAGCCAATGTGATTCGCCACAAGCAAGGCGAGCAGCAGAATCTTCCTCATTCACGACTTCGATCTCTGCGCCCCAGAGTTCTCCATCTTGTTCGTCCACGAGGCGCACGCGCGTACCGGCGCGGGCAATCCAGACTTCCTCGACCATCGTGGGTCTGGTGCCGTCTGCGCCCAATGCCGAGTACGGCTCGACTGCGAAACGATCCGGTTGCAGAAGATCCACGCCGAGCGCGGGCAGCACCCAGTACCCCGGGGGTATGGTGAAAGAATAGTGCGACCCGATCGCAAGTTCGGGAACCGTGAGCCGGCCGTGGGCATCGGGCTGCAGGCTCCAACCTTCCCAGGGAAGACCGGGACCGGTGAGCTCCACCTGGAAGTCCGCGTGGTCGTATGCGCCGCGCACCTGGAGTTCGAGCGCGCAGGTGTAGAGCCACCGGCCTGTGAGCCCCGGCCATGGCGGCGACACGGATCGGGCCAGAGGTTCGGGCGCAGCGTTGCGCAGAAGCTCGAAGCGCGACACCGAGGCACTCTGCCCCATGGGGCCTGCGCCGTCCATGAAGGCTCCGTCAGAGTGGGTCCGCTTCGGATCGGCAAGGATGAGCCAAGCCGCTGCCGCCAGACAGAGCACTGGAACCCACAGGAGCCAACGTCTCATGACAGCCCATGGTAGTCGGGATCCGGCGCGAGTCTCCGCAGATGGAACCAGCTACGCCAGCCCAGCCGCTTCCAGCCCGCGCTGGAATTTGGAGGAGGTCGCCGCCTTCCAACCGGAGACTTGGAGGATTTGCGCTACGCAGGAGCGTAATTGATCCTCACTCCCTTGTTTCAGCTCGAATTCGGCTTCGTAGGCTTCGCGCGGCTCGCCGCCGGCGGAGGTCCAGCGCACCAGATCCATGCTGGCCTCGCACCAGAATCCTTCCTCATGCGTGCCTTCGTCGCCGGCGAGCGGAAAGATGGAACGCTCTTGCTGCAAGCTGAACAGGCGTTGGAACGGCTTGCCCGCGGCCATTCGCGTGGGCTCGCCGTCTAGCGCGGCAGTCGGGAGCTCCCAACCATCTTGGGCAGTCCACTCGATCAGAGTCTCGCGCTCTTCGCGCGCCGCGATCCCGGCGCGTGGCGGCGTGAGCGCCTTCATGGTCAGCCGCTGACGCACACCGCTGTCGCGAATGCGCAGCGCCCAGCCGGCGCGGTAGAGATCGAGATCTGCGGTGTCGAGATAGTGGTCGTGCACGATGTGGCGCTCGACCTCTCCGACCAAAAAGCCGCAACTCTGCGCCAGATCCGGCAACCGGGCAAGCGCCACGGCGCTGGGCGCCGCGAGCTTGGCCTCGACCTCGAGCGCCATCAGACGTCGAGCACCGACGCCTTGATGAAATCTTTATTCAACTCAGCGATGACCTGCGCCGAGATTTCCTTCGGGCACGAAGCTTCGCATTCAAAATGGTTGGAGCAGGCGCCGAAGCCTTCGGTATCCATGCGTTCCACCATGGCGCGCACGCGGTCCCAGCGCTCGGGCTGGCCTTGCGGCAGATGCGCGAGGTGACTGACCTTTGCGGCGACAAACAGCATCGCGGAGCCGTTCGGACAGGCAGCGACGCAGGCGCCGCAGCCGATGCAGGCGGCCGCGTCGAAGGCGGCCTCTGAGTCCTTTTTCGGCACCAGGATGGAGCGCGCATCCGGCGCCGCGCCGGTGTTCACGGAAATGAAGCCGCCGGCCTCGATCACGCGATCGAACGCGGAGCGATCCACCACCAAGTCACGCACCACCGGAAAGGCTTTGGCGCGCCAGGGTTCCACCGTAATGGAAGCGCCATCACGGAAGGAGCGCATGTGCAGTTGGCAGCTCGTCGTGCCACGCTCGCCGCCATGAGGAAGGCCGTTGATCATCAGCGAGCAAGTGCCGCAGACGCCTTCTCGGCAGTCGTGATCGAATGCAATCGGCTCGACTCCGCGCGCAACCAGGTCTTCGTTGACCTTGTCGAGCATCTCCAGGAAGGACATGTCGGGCGAGAGCCCTTCGGCGAGATAACTCTCCAATTTGCCGGGCTCGCTCGCGCTCTTCTGACGCCAAACCCGCAGCGTGATGCGCATGTCGTGATTGTTCATGGCTATTTGTAGCTCCGGGTGCTCGGCTTCACTTCCTCGAAGACCAAGGGCTCCTTGTTGAGCGCGGCCGCGGCGACTTCACCCTTGTGCTCCCACACCGACGCGAAGGAGAAGTGCTCATCGTCGCGGCGGGCTTCGCCGTCTGAAGATTGATGCTCTTCGCGGAAGTGGCCGCCGCAGGATTCTTCGCGCTCCAGCGCGTCGCGGCACATCAGTTCGCCAAACTCCAGATAGTCGGCGATGCGCCCGGCCTTCTCGAGATCCGGGTTGAAGGCGGTGTCGTCGCCGAGCACGCGCACGTCGCGCCAGAACTCTTCGCGCAACTGCGGAATCTCGCGCAGGGCCTTTTCAAGGCCAGCGCGGTTACGGGCCATGCCGCATTCGTTCCACAGAATCTTGCCGAGCCGACGATGGAACACGTCAACCGGAGTCTTGCCCGGCACGCCGCGCAGTCGCGCGATCTGTTCCGTCACGGTCTTCTCGGCGGCGGCGAAGGCGGGGTGCTCGATGCCCACCTTTTGCTTGGCGTTCATCGTGCCATGTTGCACGAGGTAGTCGCCGATCGTGTACGGAATGATGAAATAACCGTCGGACAGGCCCTGCATCAGCGCGCTCGCGCCCAGGCGGTTCGCGCCGTGATCGCTGAAGTTGGCCTCGCCGAGCACGAACAGTCCCGGCACCGTGGACATCAAGTCGTAATCCACCCAGAGTCCGCCCATGGTGTAGTGGACGGCGGGATAGATGCGCATCGGAGTCGCGTACGGATCTTCCGCCGTGATCTTCTGATACATCTGGAAGAGGTTGCCGTAGCGTCCGGCGATCGTGTCCCGGCCGATGCGCTGGATCGAGTCGCGGAAGTCCAAGAAGACCGACAAGCCGGTATCGCCCACGCCGAAGCCCGCGTCGCAGCGCTCCTTGGCAGCGCGGCTGGCGACGTCGCGCGGCACCAAGTTGCCGAAGGAGGGGTAGCGCCGCTCGAGGAAGTAATCTCTTCCCTCTTCCGGAATTTGCGCGGGCGGACGCTTGTCTTTGGAATCCTTGGGCACCCACACGCGGCCGTCGTTGCGCAAGGATTCCGACATCAGCGTGAGTTTGGACTGATGCTCGCTCGCGACCGGGATGCAGGTCGGGTGGATCTGCGTGAAGCAGGGGTTCGCGAAGCCCGCGCCGCGCTTATGCGCGCGCCACGCGGCCGTGACGTTGCTGCCCTTGGCGTTGGTGGACAGGTAGAAGACGTTGCCGTAGCCGCCGCTGGCCAGGCAAACGGCGTCGGCTGCGTGGCGCTCGATCGCGCCGGTGACGAGGTCGCGCACGATGATGCCGCGCGCGTGCCCGTCCACGACCACGAGGTCGAGCATCTCTTTGCGCGAGCGCACCACGAGCGCGCCGGTCGAGACCATGCGCGCCATCGCCTGATAGCAGCCGAGCAGCAGTTGTTGGCCGGTTTGGCCGCGCGCGTAGAAAGTGCGTGAAAGTTGCGCGCCGCCGAAGGAACGATTGTCGAGCAGTCCGCCGTATTCGCGCGCGAAGGGCACGCCTTGCGCCACGCAGTGATCAATGATCACGTTGGCGTTCTCGGCGAGGCGATGCACGTTGGCCTCGCGCGCGCGGTAGTCGCCGCCCTTCAGCGTGTCATAGAAGAGGCGCCGCACCGAGTCGCCGTCGTTCTTGTAGTTCTTGGCAGCGTTGATGCCGCCCTGTGCGGCGATCGAGTGCGCGCGCCGCGGGCTGTCGTGGAACACGAAGCATTCGACCTGATAGCCGAGTTCGGCCAGCGCAGCCGCAGCGCTGCCGCCGGCCAATCCAGCGCCGACCACGATGATCTTGAACTTGCGTTTGTTGGCCGGGTTGACCAGCTTCAGATTGAAGCGGCGCGAGGTCCACTTCTCGGCCAGCGGCCCAGCCGGAATGCGTGCGTCGAGGTTCAGGGCCATGGCTGGAAGTTCAGGAGCCGATCAGGCCGGTCACGATGGCGAGCGGCATCGAAAGATTGCCGGTCAAAATCACGATGGCAAGCGCCGGCCCGATGCGATCCGCGCAGCGCGCGGTCAACCGGGTGCGCAAGCCGAGCGATTGGACCAAGGAGGACGCGCCGTGGTGAATGTGCATGCACAGCAACACCTGAGCGATCACGTAGGTGACCGTGGTCGGCACGTGGCGGAATCCTGCGATCACCCTGCCGTAGACGTCCGGTCGGCCGGCGGCGTCGAGGCGGCCGAAACTTCCGGCCGGGTCATAGGCACCGATCGTGAAGTGCAGCAAGTGATAAATCACGAAGGCGAGCACCAGCACACCGCTCCAGATCATCGTGCGTGCCGCGTAGGAGGTGACTTGGTCCACCTTCACGGCGTAAGCCACCGGCCGCGCGGCGCGATTGCGGCGGACCACCAACACCGCCGCCCACACGTGCAACAGCAGGCATGCCAGCAGCACGAGGCGCATGAGCCAGAGGCCCGGACCCAGCCCCTTGAGGAAAGCGGCGTAGGCGTTGAGCTGCTCCTGGCCCGCGAATACCTGCAGGTTGCCGACCATGTGCCCGAGCACGAACAGGAGCAATACGACTCCGGTGACCGCCATCAGCGCCTTCGCGCCGATTGTGAATCTTGCGGCTGCAGCGAGGCTGCGCTTCATGGGCGCAGAATCATATCAGCGCCCGAGACGGGTTCCGCGCCGGACGAGTCCAGGGGTTGGATTAGAAATTGCGCAACACGGTGGTGTTGAGCAGCGCGACGACGACGGCCAGCAAGGTGTAGCCAGCGATCAATCCACCGGCGACGGGCACCAGGTAATCCTCTGCGGATTTCCGGCTGCTGCGGTTCCAGATCGCGGCGATCAGCGCGCCAACCAGCATCAGGATGGCGTACTGGAAGCCGAAAATCATGCCGAAGCCGAAGCCGGTCGCCGAGGGCAACCAGGAGCGGCGCTTGGGAAGCGCGATTTCCAGCAACACCAGCGCGATGCCGATGCCGATGCCCCACCAGATCAACTGCAGGTGCATCGGATGGAGACTCGAGAAGCCGTGCTTGAACAAGTCCGCCACTGCCTTCCAGGTTGCGGCCGCCGGTGCGTCGAAGTCGGCCTTCTGGATCAGCTCGCCGCTGGCGCTGGTGATGCCGTTCAGCGCGGTCGCGTCGGGCACGAGCAGCCGGAAGCCAAGCGCGGTGGCGACAGTGCCGGAGAGCACGCCCAGGAACTGGGCGAGGAATTGACGCCGCGGGTTGGCGCCAAGCAGATAGCCGGATTTCAGGTCAGTCAGCAAATCCGCGCTGTTGCCGGAGGCGTTGGCAGTGATGGACGCTGCCATCAAGTTGGCGGTTGCGTTGCCCGGAATCATCGCGCCGTAGGAGAGTTGCATGATCTTGCCGAGCGGCCCCATCGGCGTGATGTCGGTCTCGCCGGTGACGCGGCAAGCGACCAAGCACAGCAGGAAGGTCATCGCCACCGCGAGCAGACCGAGCGGCAGCGGCACTTCGAAATAACGATCGGCGAGAAAGGCGGTGAGACCACCGAAGACCACGGTTCCCCACAGAAACCACTTCGTCGGCACTTCCGTCGCGCGCACGCGCTCTTCGTGTGTGGTCTCAGCCGTTGCGTTCGCGCTCTTGCTGAAGCCGCGGAAAGCCCGCGCGATGGTCTTCCACTGCATGCCGAAGGAAAGCAGGCTCGAAGCCACCAGCACCGAAACGCCGAGCCACAGGCCGGCTTCACGATAAACTTTGTGCGGCGCGGTGATCGCGGTCATCATTTCGCCGGTCGCCGGATTGAGCCAATCCCACGAAACCGCGGTCGGCGCAAGCCCGTAGTAGACCACCAGTCCTCCGACCAGCATGGAGAAGGTCGTGCGCAGGCCGACCAGCATTCCTGCAGCCGCCATGTAAGGCGCCGAGAGATCGAGGTACCAGGTCCAATCCGAGGGTTTCGTCGCGAGGCCGGTCTTCGGCATCTTCGCGGGCGCGGGCAGCCAGTCGAGGAACTTGATCTGCGTGGGAATCAGTGACTCGCGGCCGAGCGCCAATTTCTTGCCGACCCAGGAGTTCGCGGGAATCCGCAATTCGAACAGGAATGGCAGCACTGCGCTGATGCTGGCGGTCCACAGCAGCGCCTTCGCTTTCTTCATCGCCTCTTGGCCTTTGGTGAACAGCGCTTGGATGGTGACTGCCGCAGCGGTGCCGGTGGGGAAGCGCAAGCGCTCCTGGTTCACCATGTTGCGCTTCATCGGGATCGCCATCACGGTGCCGAGGAATCCCACGCACGCGGTCCACGCCATGATCACGCCCAGCGGAATCTGCTCGCCGAGAGGATTCTCCGCGTTTGCAGAGAGCATCAGCATGGCGGGGATCGCTGAGACCATCGTGCCGCCCGTGGCATAACCCGCACTCGAGGCGGTGGATGCCATGCAGTTCATCTCGAGCGGCCCCATCGGCGTGCGCACCATGCCGATGGCGAGGAACAATTGCCACATCGCGAAGCAAACCAGCGCCGCCGTGATCACCACGCCGAGCGACCAGCCTGCGGTCAGGCCGACGTAGAGGTTGGTGAAGGCGAGCACGAAGCCGAAGATCGAACCCGTGATCACCGCGCGCAAAGTGAGCTGCGGCACCGAGTCGCCGCGATAGACCTTCGCATACCACTCCTTCTCCGACATCTCCTGGACTTGGTCCGGTCCGATTTCGAGCGGTCCCGCATTGGCGACCTCTTCATCCGTGCGCGGAGCATTCTGGAACAAGCCCATGCTCCCAAGGTAGCGCTGCGTCTAGGCTCTTCGGGGTGCATGGCCCGCCGACCTTCCTCGTGAACCCCGCCTCGGGGGGTGGCCGCGCGGCCGCGCAATGGCGGGAATGGGAGCCGCGTCTGCTCCGCGCCTTTCCCCAAGCTCGTGTGGCGCATACCGAGCGCGTCTATGACGCGGCGCGCCTGACGACCGAGGCCGTGGCGGCGGGATCGAGAATGGTGGTGGCGGTCGGAGGCGACGGAACCGTCAATGAGGTGGTGAACGGACTGATGGGGGCAGACCTTGCCACGCGGAAGGAATGCATGCTGGGTATCCTTGCCTGTGGAACGGGCTCCGATCTCGCGCGCGGCCTGGGTCTGCCTGCGGATCCGGACTCGGCGATCGCGGTGCTGGAGCGCGGTCAGGCCCGTTCGCTCGACGTCGGCCGATTGCGCTGCGTCGGCCTTGGCGCGGAGCGAGTCGCCATCGTGCGCCACTTCGTCAACGAGGCCGATTTCGGCATCGGCGCCGAGGTGACGCGGCGGGTCAATGCGCGCTCGCGGCGTGGCGGACGCGCCACCTATCTCTGGACCACGGTGCGCGCTCTCCTTGCGTGGCGGGATCCGGAAGTTGAGTTGCGGGTGGACGGCGGCGCGCCGGAGCGCTTGCGCCTGAAGTCTGTCTTTCTTTGCAACTCAGCGTATGCAGGCGGAGGCATGTGCATTGCACCCGGTGCGCGCTCCGATGACGGCCAGTTTCGACTCGTGATCTACGGCGCCCTCGGGCGCATCGAAGCCATTCGCCGTCTCGGTGAGACCTATCAAGGCCGCGAGATCGAGCACCCGCTGATCCGTTACGCGGACTGCCGGGAACTGTCCGCGGACGCGGAAGTGGAAGTGATGATCGAATGCGATGGAGAACCGGTGGGCCGGCTTCCTGCGCGTTTCGACCTGCTTCCCGGCGCGCTCCGTGTGCTGCTCGCGCCTACTGCGTGAACACAAAGTTGTTCAGGCACGCCACGATCACTCCCAGAATCGCCGCGCCCGCAATGATGCCCGACGCGACCGGAATGCCGTAGGACTCCTCATTCTTGGGCGCCAGTTTGCCCCACAACAAGATGGCCAGGCCGCCGATGAAGAACTGCAAGTTGTTGGCGAAGGGCAGGATGAAGCCGAGGCCGAATCCGGTCGGGGAAGGCAGCCAGCGGCGCCACGCCTGAGGTGAACGCTTCTCGACCAGCGTGAGCGCCGCACCAAACACGAGGCCGACCAGGATTGCGCGTTGATGGGCGGGGTGGAAGTTTTCCAGCCCTTGAGTGAGAAGATCTGCCACGGCCTTCCATTGCACGGCCGCCGGCGCCGCGAACTCAGGATTCTCGATGCCGCCGATGGGCAGCTTGGTGGCATCGGGAACCAGGACGCGGAATCCGATCACCGTCGCCAGCGTGCCGGAGAAAATCCCTAAAAACTGTGCCATGAATTGCCGGCGCGGATTTGCCCCAAGCAAATAACCGCTTCGCAAATCATTCAACAAATCGGCGCAGGCGGAGGCGGAGCCCGAAT
>CAZCXL010000099.1:0-8682 GCA_964502625.1 uncultured Planctomycetales bacterium
TCGCGACCGAGGTCCACGTGAAGTTGAACAGCGACGGCTCCGCCACCGTCCTCGACGACGGCCGCGGCATTCCGGTGGACATCCACCCGGTTGAGAAAGTCCCTGCGATCGAGTTGGTGATGACCAAGCTCCACGCCGGCGGCAAGTTCGACGGCAAGGCTTACGCGGTGTCCGGCGGACTGCACGGCGTCGGCGCGGCCGTGGTGAACGCGCTGTCTGAGCACACGCTGGTCGAAGTCTTCAAGGGCGGGCACCACCACCAGATCGAGTTCTCGCGCGGCGTGAAAACCACGGAGCTCAAGGTGGTCGGCAAGAGCGAACTGCGCGGTACACGGGTGACTTTCCGTCCCGACCGCCAGATGTTCCAGCACGACGGTTTCGATTTCGAGACCGTGCGCACGCGTCTGCGCGAGATGGCCTATCTGATGGGTTCCAGCGGATTGCGCATGATCCTCGAGGAAGAGGCCAGCGGCCGCAAGGAAATCTTTCATTATCCGGAAGGCTTGGTGGCGTACATCCGCGACCTCACGGAAGGCCGCGAGCCGCTGACGGAAATCATTCACTTCCTCAAAGACGTAGATGCCGACGGCAAGACCTATGGCGTCGAAGTGGCGCTGCGCTACACCGACGACTGGAACGAAGGCATCTACTCCTTCGCGAACAACATCCGCACCGCCGACGGCGGAACGCACCTCTCCGGCTTCCGCTCCGGCATGACGCGCACGCTCAACAGCGTGCTCAAGGCGTCCGACCTGCTCAAGAAGAGCGAAGAGCCGCCCGCCGGTGAAGACTACAAGGCCGGTTTGTATGCGGTGATCTCGCTCAAGATTCCGGATCCGCAGTTCGAAGGCCAGACCAAGGGCAAGCTCGGCTCACGCGAGGCCGCCTCGGTGGTCGAAGGCGTGGTGAATGAACTCCTGGGCAATTACCTCGACAAGCACCCGGAGATTGCGCGCATCGTGTTGCGCAAGGCGCTGCTCGCTCGCGACGCCCGTGAGGCCGCGCGCAAACAGCGCGACTTGGTGCGGCGCAAAGGCGCGCTCTCTTCAGGCTCCTTGCCCGGCAAGTTGGCGGACTGCCAGTCGAAGAACCGCGACGAAACCGAGCTCTACATCGTCGAAGGAGATTCCGCCGGTGGTTCGGCCAAGACCGGTCGCGATCGGCGCTTCCAAGCCATCCTGCCGCTGAAGGGCAAGATTCTGAACGTCGAGAAGAACAACGCGAACCGCGTGCTCGCGAACACCGAACTGCAGACGATGATCCAGGCGATCGGCGCAGGCATCGCCGAAGACTTCGATCCCGAGAAGGCGCGCTACGGAAAGATCATCATCATGACCGACGCGGACGTGGACGGCTCCCACATCCGCACGCTGATCATGACCTTCCTGTTCCGCCAGATGCGCGGACTGATTGACACGAGCCGCATCTACGTGGCGTGCCCGCCGCTCTATCGCGTGCAGAAGAAGGGCGCCAAGGAATACCGCTACATCCACGACGAGGATCAACTCCGCATCTCGCTCACCGATGCCGTGGCCTCGAATGCGCGGCTGGAAGCCCCCGGCGTCGAAGCCGTCGAAGGCGATGCGTTGCGGGCAGTAATGGGGCATTTGCAGCGGCTCGACCGCGCGATCGGCACGATGCGCATCGAACGGCGTGGCTGCACTCCGGTCGAGTTTCTGGAGCAAGCCGGCACCGCAGGCGAGTTCCCCGTCGCCGTGGTGGTGGAAACTGCCACCCGCCAGCGCGAATACTTCTGGTCGCGCTCGGAATTGGAGGCGCGACTGGCGCGCGCGCACACGCAACGCGTGTGGCAAGAGGGCCGTGAAGGCGGCCCGTCGCGCGAAGAGGCCGCGCTGTGGGTGTTCAACCTGCAGGAGCGCGCCCAGGCGCAATTGGCCATTGCGGCCCTGCGCGCCTTAGGGTTCCCGGTGCTTTCCGCTCTGCCTGCTACCGGGAATCAAACCCCGCCGCCGAACTATCGCATCAGCAGCGGCAAGGAGGAGCGCACCGCGACGAACGCGCTCGACCTCGTGAAGGCCTTCCGCGACCTCGCCATGAAGCAGGTGGACGTGCAACGCTACAAGGGCCTCGGCGAAATGAACCCGGATCAGCTCTGGGAATCCACCATGGATCCCGCGCGCCGCATGTTGAAGCGTATCCGGCTCGAAGATGCCTTCGAGGCCGACCGCACCTTCAGCATGCTGATGGGCGACGAGACCGAGCCGCGCCGTTTGTACATCGAACAGCACGCGCACGAGGTCGAGAACCTGGACGTGTAGGTGCTCGGTGTTGGGGGCGCGGGCACGGCGCGTTCCGGTTTCGGGCCGCCTTGACGCCCAGCACCGCAATAGACTGATCCCATCATGCCCCGCGTGGAGGTGACTCGGCATCTGTACACGTTTTTTCCTGCTCTCGAAGGGCAGGATCTGAACGTGTCTGGCGGCACCGTGGCCGAAGCCGTGCAGGCGGTCGAGAAGCTCGCGCCAGGCTTCGCCTTCTACGTGTGCGACGAACGCGGACGACTCCGCCAGCACGTCAACGTCTTCGTGGACGGACGGCCGATCAAGGATCGCGGCACGCTCACCGATCCGATCGCGGGCGACTCGCGCGTGTTGATTCTTCAAGCCTTGAGCGGCGGCTAATACGATCATGACCATGTCCGATCGCCTCCTCGTCGCCACCCGCAAGGGCAGCTTCCTCGTCTCCAAGTCCGGCGGCCGTTGGCGCCCGACTCTCTCCGGCCACCTTGGCCAGGGCGTGAATTTTCTCGCGCGCGATCCGCACGGCGACGTGCTCTGGGCCGCGCTCGGGCACGGGCACTGGGGCGCAAAACTATCACGCTCCACCGACGGCGGCGTGACATGGGCCGACGCGCCGCAGATCAAGTACCCCGACGGCGCGCGGCACTACCTGCCGCCTCCGCCCACCGAGACCGGGCCCGGCGAAGGCGCGCCCACGCTCAAGCCGGCCACGCTGCTCAAACTGTGGACGATTGCGTTCGGGCCGAAGGGTCACATTTACGTCGGCACGATTCCGGGCGGGCTCTTCGTCAGCACGAACGGCGGCGAGAGCTTCGCGCTCAACCGCGGCCTCTGGGACCACGAGTCGCGCGGCGGCGATCTCTTCGCCGGCCCGGGCAACGGCACCACCAAGTGGTTCGGCACGCCGGCCGCCGAGGGCGAGTTCGCGCCCGGGATCCACTCGATCGTGATCCATCCGTGCGACCCGCGGCGCATCCTCGTCGCCGTCTCCACCGCCGGCGTCTTCGAGACCACCGACGGCGGCGCGACCTGGCGCACCCGCAACCGCGGATTGGTGATGGATTACTCGCCCGACCCGACCGACGAGTGGGCGGGCCACGACCCGCACGCCGTCGTGATGTGCGCGGGGCAACCCGACCGCCTCTGGCAGCAGAATCACTGCGGCGTCTTCACCAGCGACGACGGCGCCGCCACCTGGCGCAAGGTCAGCGCGCCCGACGTCGGCGTGCACTTCGGTTTCCCGATCGCTGCGGACGACGCGGACGGCCGCACCGCCTGGGTCGTGCCCGGCGTGGCCGATCAGCAGCGCACGGCGATCGGCGGCGGCCTGTTCGTGGCGCGCACCGAGGACGGCGGCGCCACCTGGACCCAACTCCGCAAGGGCCTGCCGCAGGAGCACGCCTACGACGTGATCTATCGCCACGCGCTCGACCAGCGCGGCGGCCGCCTCGCGTTCGGCACCACCACCGGCAATCTCTACCTCAGCGAAGATCGCGGCGACACTTGGCAGACCGTGGCCAACAACCTCCCGCCGATCTACAGCGTGCGCTTCGGATAAACAGGCATTCCGTGCGGAGTCCGAGTCTCCAAGACGAGGCCGTTCACAGGCTGTGCAAGGCGCGTGTTGGGGCAACCGCTGATGCCCTCCTGCCTCGTGGCTATTCTGATCAGTCGGTGACGTAGCGGCTGGCCCACTCGGTCCAAGCCGCGTTGCGCTCCCAGGACATGGTCTGGCTCGGCTCCCAGCGCGGCCACGCGGCGGATTGGAGCACTCAGCTGTGGGTGCGGGCCACCGGGCGTGAGGTCGCGCTCGACGAGCACCCCTGGCTCGCCGGTCCCATCGGCGAGACGCGCGAGATCGGCGGCGAGTGCTTCCGCCGATGGGCCGTCCGCGAGAACCTGCGCGTCGAGGACGGATCAGGCACGCGCGGTCTTCTCGCTGACTTCGCCTTGCTCGACGGTCCGAGGTTCCGAGCAGCATCCGTTGCGGAGGGCGTGCGTAACTTCTACGAGCGCACGACTGAGTACGAACTCGACGCTTGGTCGAACTGGTGCGGAGCATTCCAGCCGTTCGGCTGGTTGCTTGCGGTCATGTTCAGCCGCCGGCTGAGGCAACTCAACGTTCCACTTACCGGACTCGACACCAGCCGAGGGATCTCCAACGAGGTCTGGCACCTAGTTGAGCCGCACGCAGGCGAGCTACGGCTGGTGGCGTGGGTCCGGCACCTGCTCGGCACAGGCACGACCGTCTACGCGGGCAGCTATGGCGCCTGCTCCATTCCGGGATGGTCAGGACCGTGCCTCAAGGTGGTGTTCCCACTACCGAACGGAAACGCGATCGTGTTCCTGAAGCCGGTGCTCGAGGAGGACGGCTCGCTTTCGCTCATCTCGAGCGGCGAACGATTCGGGGATCCGGGCTTCTATTTCACGGTGAAGCGCGCCGGAGGGAGGCTCGCCGTGCGCTACCTGCGGTCCTTCCGCGAGACGATCCGCGTCTACGCATCCGGCACGGAGGAAGTTCGCGCCGACCATGAAATGCGATTCTGGGGCGCGACCGTTCTGCGCATCCATTACCGAATGCGGCGGCGCTTGCGATGACGGGGCACCGCTGAAACACTTCAATGGCGGCAGCCTCATTTTCGACGCCGCGCACGAACACGCATGCACACCGACACCAAGAAGTACCACGCCGCCCAAGCGCCGGCGGATCGCAAGATCTGCAAGGCGCTCGCGGAGCAGATCGAGCGCGCGCTGCCGGAGGCGGAGAACAAGGTCTGGCATGCGCACCCGGTCTGGTTCCTCGACGGCAATCCGATCGTCGGCTACAGCAAGCTGAAGGATGGCATCCGCTTACTGTTCTGGAGCGGCCAATCCTTCAAGGCGAAAGGACTGAAGAAGGAAGGCAGCTTCAAGGCCGCCGAGGCCCGCTACACCGATGTCGCACAGGTGGACGCGGCGCAACTCGGCCGCTGGCTGGCCGAATCGCGCGATGTGCAGTGGGACTACAAGAACATCGTCAAGCGCAAAGGCCACCTCGAGCGGTTGAAGTAGCGCGCTAACTCGCCACTTGATAGACAAGGAACGCCGCGAGCCACGCCACCGCGGTCATGTAGGCGAGCATGAAGATCGGCCAGCGCCAACCGCCGGTTTCGCGTCGCGCGGCGGCCACGGTCGAGAGACAGAGCAACGCGTACACATAGAAGGCGAGCAGTGCGAGCGCGCTGGGCAGCGTGAGATTGGGCCGCCCGGTAGCGGGATTCTCGGCGCGCAGGGTTTCGGCCAGCCCGACGTACTCGCCGTTTTGATCCGGCACCGCGTAGATCTGCGCCATCGTGCTCACCATGAGTTCACGCGCAGCGAAGGAACCGACCAAGCCCACGTTGACTCTCCAGTCGAATCCGAGCGGCTCACTCACAGGCTCCAATGCGCGTCCGAGGTCTGCGGCGAAGGATCCCTCGAGCCGGACCTGACGCGCCTCGGCGCGGGACATTCCCGCAGCCGCCTCGGTGCGTGGGAAGTTCAGAAGAATCCAGAGCGCGATCGAGCCGCACAGGATCACGGTGCCTGCGTCCCGCAGAAAGACCTTCACGCGACTCCAAGTCTGCATCATCACGGATTTGAGCGATGGCCAGCGATAGGGTGGCAACTCCAGATAGAAGGGCAGACTCGCGCCGCGCAGCATGCCTCGTTTGAAGAGAGCCGCGAAGAGCACCGCGCTGATGCCTCCCAAAAAATAGAGCGCGAACAGCACGAGCCCCTGCAGCGTGAACCAACCGAGCACAGGCGTGGCGGGAATGAAGGCCGCGATCAGGAGCGAGTAGATCGGCAATCGCGCGCTGCAGGTGGTGAATGGCGCCACCAAAATCGTGGCGAGACGATCGCGCGGGCTCGGGATCGTGCGCGTGGCCAAGATGCCGGGCACGGCGCAGGCATACGAGGACAAGAGCGCGATGAAGCAGCGGCCCTCCAATCCCGCCCAACCCATCACGCGATCCACGACGAAGGCGGCGCGCGCCATGTAGCCGCTCGCCTCGAAGAAGAAGATCATGCCGAACAGCAGCGCGATCTGCGGCACGAAGACCACGACTGCGCCGACTCCGCGCACCACGCCGTCGGCGAGCAGTTCGGCGACGAGTCCGCCTTCAGGCCATGAGGCGAGAATGCGATTTGCGAGCGAGTCCAGGGCGCCGCCGAAGAAGTCCATCGCGGGCTGGGCCCAGGAGAAGATCGCCTGGAAGAAGATAGCGATGAAGGCGAGGAAAACCAGCAGTCCCCACACCGGATGCAACAACACGCCGTCGATGCGGCGGGTGGATTGACTCGGGCCGGGCGCCCTGCGTTGCGCGCCGGAGAGGATGCGATCGGCCCAAACGAAACGCTCGGTCAGTTCGCTGGCGGCCGCCGGTGAGCGGCGCCAAGTGGCGGGCGCTTTGAGCAGTGCGCGCAAATCATCGAGGCCGAGTCCGCGATTGCCCACCACTCCGACCACGGGGATGCCCAGCAGGTGCTGCAGCCGGAACAAATCCAAATCGCCGCCGCGCGCCTTCAATTCATCCACCATGGTGAGAACGAGCACCACGGGCAGCCCGAGTGCTTGCACTTCGGCCAGCATCGGCAGTGAGCGACTCAGCGTGGTGGAGTCCGCGACGAAGAGCACGCCATCGGGTAACGGCTCGCCGGGCATCTCGCCGCGCAGCACGCGCACCGCCACGGCTTCGTCTTGACTGATGGCGTCCAACGAATACAAGCCGGGCAAATCGCTGAGCACGACCGGCGGAGCGTCGGACGCGAGATGCAGCACGCGACCGGCCCGCCGATCCACAGTGACTCCGGGATAGTTGCCCGTTTTTGCGCGCAAGCCCGTGAGCGCATTGAAGAGCGTGGTCTTGCCGCTGTTCGGCGCGCCCACCAGCGCGAGATGAATCAATTCCGCGCCCTGCGGCGCGCTCGGCCCGGGGGCGGCCCCGGTCGGCTCGGCGCAATGACTCACGCGATCACTTCCACGATGACGCGACGCGCTTCCTTCGGCCGCAGGCAGATCATGGCGCCCCGCGTCCACACCACGAGTGGACCGCCGAAGGGCGCGCTGCGCTCGTAGCCCACCTCCGTGCCCGGCGTGAATCCCAAGGCAAGCAGTCGCTCGGCCGCGAGGTCATGTCCCTCTACCCGAATGACGCGCGCCCGACCCAGGCGCGGAAGTTCGGCCAGGGTGAAGATGGGGGGCGCAGCACTCATCGGCGGGCGTGTCTCAGGGGTCTTTCTTGAGACACAATCTCAATTATAACAGGGGGGGAGTCGGGTTGGAGGAGCCGCCTTCCTACCATGAAACGCCCCATGGCAGGACCCCGCTCCTCAAAACAGGCCGCCGGCGAGGCCGCCGTCCGGTTCGTCAAGAACGGCATGGTGCTCGGGCTCGGCACGGGCAGCACCGTGGACTTCTTTCTCCAGGCGCTGGCCCGGCGCGTGGACCGCGAAGGCTTGCAGGTGGTCGGGATTCCGACCAGCCAAGCCACCGCGGCGCGTGCCGAAGAACTGGGCATTCCGCTTGGCACGCTAGAGCACCATCCGGAGGTGGATCTCGCCGTGGACGGCGCGGATGAGGTGGATCCGCAGTTCCGCCTGATCAAGGGCGGCGGGGGCGCGCTGCTGCGCGAAAAAATCGTGGCAGCTGCCGCCAAGAAAGTGGTGATCCTGGTGGGCTCGAGCAAGCGGGTGGCGCGGCTGGGCACAACTTTCCTGCTGCCGGTGGAGATCACGCCCTTCGGTCACGCCGCAACGCGGCGGCGCGTGGAGGAAGCGGGGAGCTGCAAGGCTTTCTTGCGCACGGCGCAGGATGGTGGCACTTTCAAGACGGACAACGGTAACTTCATCCTCGACTGTAAGTTCGAAAAAGGAATCTCCAATCCGGTGACGCTGCACCGCAAACTCGCGGAACTTCCAGGCGTGGTCGAGGTTGGATTGTTTCTCGGGCTCTGCCATGTTGTCGTTGAAGGCAATGATGACGGCGGTGCGACCATTCACGACAAGCCGGCGGAATAGAGAAGATCGCATCATGGACTGGACGGAAATTTACGCGCTCGAGTTGGCGGCTCTGGAAGAACGGCTTCTGAACTGGGTGGGCGCAGACACCTGGCCGCCGGTGCACGAGGCTTTGAAGCTCGCCTCCGAACGTCACGCCGGGCAGCTTCGCAAAGGAAAACCGCAGCCTTACGTGGTTCATGCCATTCGCACGGCGCTGATCTTGCGCGAATTGGCCGAGCAGAAGGGCGCGGCCTTGTTGTGCGCGGCGTTGCTGCACGATTTGGGGCACTGGCCCTTCTGCCATCCGATCGAAGACATCCGGCTGCCGAGCGTGCCCCAGCACGAGCTGTTCGCCAACAGCTTCCTGCTGGAAGGCGAGATCGCCGACGTGTTGCGCCAG
>CAZCXL010000100.1:0-2946 GCA_964502625.1 uncultured Planctomycetales bacterium
GGCGTGACGCCGCCGCCGCCGATGTGGCTGACGAAGAGTGAGCCCGCGGCGCCGCGCGCCACCATGTGCCCCAGCGCCTGAGGTGCCGGGATCTCTTCCATGGTCACGCCGTCGGCCACGCGCACACGCAGCAAGGTCCCGCGTTGCTCGGCGGTCACCCAGACGTGCAGCCCATCCGGGTCGTAGAGAATGCCGTGCGGACGCGCGGCAGCGCCGAGGTCAAGGGTGCGCACCGGCCGCTCGGCGGCAAGATCCATCACCGTCAGGGAGGAGCCAGGCTCCTTCGCGCCGTAGTTGGCGACCACCGCGAATCGCCCATCGGGGGAGACCGCGACTTCGTGCGGTCCGACGCCCACGGGGAGCCGCGCGCGCTCGGCGCCCGTCGTGAGGTCCATGAGCGAGGCGCTGGCTTCCGCTTTGTTGAGCACCACCAAACGGCCGGCCTCGGCCTGCGGCGCAGTCAGGCAAGCGAGAAGCAGGGGAAGGAACAGCATGGCCCGCGTACCATACGCGAGAGCAAGCCATGGCCGTTGCCATCCACGTCACCTACCGCGGAGATTTGCGCTGCGAGGCCGCCCACGGACCGAGCGGCAAGATTCTGCACACCGATGCCCCGGTGGACAATCAGGGCAAAGGGGAATCCTTCAGCCCGACGGATTTAGTGGCCACCGCGCTCGGCACCTGCATGATGACGATCATGGGCATCGTGGCCGCGCGGCACGACATTCCGCTGAAGGGCGCCACGGCTCAAGTCGAGAAACACATGAGCGCGGACGCGCCGCGCCGCATCGCCCGGCTGCCGGTGATCATCACCGTGCCCGGCGCGCTCGACGAGAGGCAGCGCAAACTCCTGATCGCGGCCGCGGAAACTTGCCCAGTGCACAAGACCCTCGGCGCCAACGTCGAGATGCCGATTACTTGGGTCTGGGGCGGGTAGGAAGACTGAACTCCCAAGTTCCGCGACCGGCGGGCAAGGGCAGGAGTTCCGGACCGTCCACGAGTTCCATGCCGTCTGGCAAACGCAGCCGGATCGCGGCGGGGGCGGAAAGACCTTCCGGTAGTTGCACCCGGCCGCTGATGCGCTGGTGCGCAAGGTCCGACACGACTTCGTAGGAGATCTCGCCGAACATCGTGGGCATGCGCTCGACGGCAATGCGGCCGCCATCCTTGAGCCAGGCGCGCGGTGCGGCGGGAAGCAAGATGAGATCGTCGGCGCGACCATCGCCGTCGCGGTCGAAGTCTTGCACCAGCATGTGGCGCAAGGTCCAGAGGAAGAAGGCGTTGGCGGAGGAATTGGGTGGCAGATAGAACGGCCGGCCACCAGCATCCAGCGGGCGAAGGCCGCTGCCTTCACCGCCGATGTAGGTGTCGCGGGTCATGCCTTGCGCAAGCTTGCCGTAAAAACTGACCAAGGCGCGGTCAATTTCGCCGCTGCGCAGCCAGGCTTCGGTGAGCCTCAGGGTGTAGAGATCGTCCAATCCCTCCTCATTGGCGAAGAGACCGGAGTGTTGATGGAAGCGCACCATCCCCATGGCCACGCCGCCGCGCTCCGCCTGCCAATCCTGCATGGCGCGCGCGCGCGTGGAATGGGGACCGAAGATGCCAGAGTCGTAGACGAATGGTGCCACGAGATTCCAATAGGCGCCCTGCATGCTGTCGGTGAGCCGCTCGTAGGGTTGTTCGACACCGAAGAGCGCAATGGGAATGAACGGCGGCTGCACGTCGAGGCGCTCGCTTGCCGAGACAGCCTCGAGCACGCGCGTACGCAAGGCTTCCGCGATCGGCGCGAAGCGCGCAGCAGCGGCGAGGTCGGCGGGCTCGCCCAGGTCTTGCAAGGCGAGCGTCAGATCCCGTAGGCCGCGCCAGAAGGCCGCATTGGCGTAGAGATTGTGGCAGGGAGTTTGAATGTCGCCGCAGTAGGCCTGCGCGGGCACCAGCCCGGTTTTCGTCTCCAACCAACCGATGGCCTGCTCCGTGGCGGGCAGGAGGAGGTCGAGTTGCGCGCGCGACCACTCCGGACTCTTCAAGAAGGCGTGGCACCAGCCGAAGAGTTGTAACTTGTAGGAGAGGTCGCTGAGTTCGATGCCTTGCTGCAGCGGGCGTTCGAGCAGCGGGCGCACGAGCCGCTGCGCATTCGGCACACCGAGGGCGAGCAGCGCGCGCACGGCGTCGCCGCATTCGGCCGCGAAGGTGGTTTCATAGAGATTGCCATGGCCGTAGAAGAGCGTGTCGCCTTGCACGAGGGACAGCGTGCCGACGGTGAGCGCACGCCACGCCTCGTCCACGTGCGCTTCTCCGGTGTGGATCGATGCACCGCGCTCGACCACGCTACGCCAGTAGCCGACGCAGGCCAACTGCTCTCGCTCCCAGGCAGAGGCATCGAGACCCTGGACGGCAGGGGCATGACCACGCGTGGGAAGGGCCAAGTGTCCCGGATGCTCCGGCGAGAGCGCGGCGATCAGGCTGCGCGTCTCTGGCTCAAAGCGGAAGGAAGTGTCATGGCGCGCGAGGACGCGGCCGCCGGACGCGCGCAGCACGCCGTCGACGTCCTCGAGCGGCGCAGTGCCCCCAAAACGCGCGATCAGCGTCTGGGGAGCCGAACTGCGAAAGCGCAGATGCACCACGGCATCGTCCGGGTCGAGCGCGGCGAAAACGGTTTGCTCGACCACTGCGACCGCCGTGGTGAAGGAAAGCTGCACCACCGGCAGCCAACCTTCCGCGAGCGTGGGCCCCTCCAGGCGCCCTGGATCGCTGCCGAAGGTTTCCACACGGCCATCGGCATTGGGCAAGAGAAATTCCACGGGCACGAGTCCCTCGTCCTTCCACGTGCTGGTGACGGCGAGCAGATTGACGCTGCTGCCATTGCTGACGAAGCGCGCCTTCACCGAGCTGTTGGGAGCGGAGAGCACGATCGGGTAGTGATGAAACGCCGTGTTCACGTAACGC
>CAZCXL010000100.1:2956-8655 GCA_964502625.1 uncultured Planctomycetales bacterium
GCAGCGGGGGCAAGCGTTCTGCGAAGAATGCGTAAGTCGGGCCCTCCGCCGTGCGCAGAGCGGCTTCTCCCCAGAGATCGAAGCGCGAGTCCAAGACTTGCTCGAGGTCCGGCAACCTTTGCAGCGCTTGATCAGCCAACGCTCGATTCTCGGGCGTGAGTCCGTCCAGCGCTTTGGACAATGCGGCAGATGCGCGTGGATCGGCGCAGTCACCGAGCCCGGAAACCGCCCCCATTTGCAACTCGGCGTCTGCGTCGGGAGCCAGATAGGGCAGGAGGTGCTCGCTCATGCGCTCCCACTGGCCGATGCCGAGCACGCGCAGGGCGTCGTAGCGTGTTCCCGAGGGGACGGCAACATCGGCTGCGAGCAGAATCGCTTCATCGATCGCGTGCTCCAGTCGCGCGAGCAAACCCGGATCCGTGGCACATACGGCGCGCAAGCGTTCGCCCGGCCAGATGCCGCTTTGCGTCAATCCGTTGATGAGGCCGCCCCCGAGCACAACCGCCTGCCAATGCGCCAGTGGCATGCCCGGCTCCGGTAGACAACGCTCCAGCATCGCACGCAACTCCGCGTCGTCATGGGCGCGGCCGGCCGCAATGGCGAGACTCCAGATCGCGGGAATGCGTTCGTATTCCTCAGGAGTGCCGGGGATCAAGCCTTCAAGCAACACCTTGAACGGACTCGCGCCCCGGGGCAGGAGGCGCACTGCACGGAGATCCATCAAAGCATGGGAGATCGCTCCGATGCTGCGCAAACTGATCCGGCTTGTCCCGGCGGGCAGACGCATCTGGCCCAGGGAGGCGATGGCGTATTGGCTCCAGGCGCCGGTGCTCACCACCGAGCCTTCGAGGGACTCCGCTTCCGCTTCAAGGAGGAAGCGATTGCCTGCTGCGTACGCATCGCAGGCGTAGTCGAGGAACACGTCCCATTCAGCCGCGGCCGGAAGCTCCAGATCCCAGATCGCGTGGTCGTTTTCGCTGGCCCAGAAACCGAGATTGGAGAAAGGCGCCTCGAACACCAGCGAGTCGCCGTAGATGCGCGCGGAGGCGGCCGTGAGGAGCACCGATCCATCGGCTTGCGGCAGTGCGACGGCTGGCGAGTTGCCTGCGAAACTTTTTGGCTGCTCCTTGGCATTGCGCAGATAGGAGAACAGATCGGCAAGATCCGCTGGCGTCAGCGTGTTCTCGAAACCCTTGGGCATGAGTGAAGCGCGCGTGTCGGTGATGGCAAGAACGCTGCTGCGCAACACTTCCGTCTCCAGGCCCGCAAGATTGACGAGACGGAAGCCTGCGGCTGTTTCGTCACGAATGATTCCCGTCTGGGTACGGCCGTCCTTCAGGCGCACGACATAGTTGACGTATTCTGGATTGATGGCGCGGTCGGGATCGAGCACGGCCACGAGCAGCGCTGCGGTGCTTCGATTGGAAAGCGCCGCGAGGTCCGGACCGACCGCGAAACCGGAGCCGTCCAAGCGATGGCAGAGAGCACAGGAAGAAGCGAAAACTCCTGCGCCACGCGCGGCGTTGCCTGGCAGAGTTTGAACTTCGGCGAAACGCGCCAGCACCGCTTCGCGGTCGGGATTGAGCGCGGCGGAGAATAGGCGCTCTGCGCGGGCACGCAGCGCAAGGTCCTCGTGCTCAAGCAGCCGTGCGCGTTGGGTGGCATCGAAGCCGGCGATCCTGTCGGGGTGGGAGTCCAATCGCTCGAGGAGCAGGGCGGTCCATGCCGGACGCGCAAGCAAGGCGTCGAGGAGCGCAGGTCGCAGAGAGGGACTGCTGCGGTCCCAGGCATCGAGTAAGGCTCGCGCACCATCGGGCGAGGCGATGCGGGTGATCGCCGCCAGCGCGGCGCGCTGAACGCGCAGAGCTTCGGATCCTGCCAACAACTGCGCGAGCAGTTGTAAATCCCTTCCCATCTGCTCTGGCTCACGACCTAGGAAGATGATGCAGCGTGCTCGGACTTCTTCCGGCTGATCGTCTTGGGCGATGAGTCGCCTGGCTTCTACTGGAGCAAAACTCAGGCGCTCGCTGCGCGGAAACTGGCTGAGCACGGCGGCGGCGTCTCCGCGCTGGTCCGCCGCATCGAGCAAGGCCGCACACAGCGCCAGCGCCGCTTCGAGGTGGCCCGCGGCCTGAGTTGCGGCGATACCGGCAGTTGCGGCGGCGAGTGCCGGCGTTTGGGCGCTCTGCACGGCAATGCCCAGGAGTTGTTCGGCGAGCGCGCGCGCTTCACTCCCCTCCGCTGCGCGCTCGAGAGCCGACTTGAGCAGGACTTCGAGATGGGGGAGCACCGAGGAATGCAGGCCAGCCCGCACGTAGTCATCGAGATTCTCTGCCAACAACATGCTGGCGAGCACGCGACCAGCCTCCACTCGGTGCGACTCACCGAGCGAGCAGGCAACCTGGAGCCGTACCCGCGCACTGGGATCCTCTTGATGCTTGGCGATGGCTTCGAAGGCACGGGCGTCGACGTCGAGGAAGCGCTCGCTGAGCCGGATGGCTTGGCAGCGGACGCCCGGGTGCGGGTGGCCAAGCGCGGGCAACAGATCGGAGAAGGAGAGCGCGCGCAACTCGTCCAAGATCGCGAGTGATTGCACGACCACGGCCGGATGCTGGCTCCGCTGCGCGAGCGCGCGCAGTTCGGCGATCGGCGTGAGTTTGCGCCCCACGATCTGCTCGTGGGCAAGATCGCGCAGAGTGCCGTTCGGAGTATCCAGCGCAGCCACGAGGCCCGGTCCGTCCAGCAGATCCAAGCGCGGGACTGCGCGCAGCGGCCGATCCGCGGGGACGATGCGCCAGATGCGTCCCATGCCGGCGCCCGCGCGCACGTCGAGGTGTGTGAGCCGCTCCTCAGGGATCCAAGTGGGATGCTCGATCACGAATCGGCACATGTCCACGACGTAGAGCGCGCCGTCGGGGCCCGTGCGCACCTGGACCGGGCGGAACCACGGGTCGGAGGATGCGAGAAACTCGCGATCCGCCTCTTCTGGCGCCCGCTCACCGCTGAAACTCACACCGTCCTCCGTGAGTAAGAGGCGAGTGACTAAATTATGAACAGATTCCGCTGTGAAAGAATTCCCAACCAGTTCCGCGCCGAGCCAGTCGTCGCGGTAGATCGCGAGGCCGCAAGCGGCGGTGGTTCTGCCCGCCATACTCGCCTCATTGAAGCGCTCCAGCACGGGCGCCACCGGAAAGAGGCGATTCGGGTCTTCCCCGAGCGGCACGTAGACATCTGTGCTCGGCGGAACAAAGTACAAATTGCGGCGCAAATAGCGGTCCTCGAGCGCATAGTGGCGAATGAGGGTGCTGTTGTCGCAGCCGAACCAGTTACCGAAGTCGTCGCGACAGCGGCCTTGCTGGGTGATGCCGCTAACCGGCTCGATCTCGCCCGTGTCGGGGCGGATGCGGAAGTCCCGACCACCGACGTCCACCGGCGGTCCGCCGAGCGCGCTGCGGATTTCTTCCGGAGCCAGGCCGCTCGCTCCCCAGATCCAACCGTCCAAGCCCAAGCTCAGGCTGTTGACTCTCGCCTGGTAATTTTCCGTGCGAAAGCCGCTGAAGAGCACGCGCACACTGTCGGCCCGATCGTCGCCGTCTTGATCCTCGGCGTACAGAATCTCGCTGGAGGCGCAGACGAGCGCGCCCTTCCGCCATGCGGTGACGCCGGTAGGGAACGAAAGACCATCCAGAAAGACCGTGCTGTGATCCATCACGCCGTCGCCGTCTCGATCGCGCAGGATCACGATGCGGCCGCCGGGCGCTCCGCCTTCCATGCCCAGCGGATAGTCGCGCATCTCGCAAACCCAGAGACTGCCGTCGGCGGCGAAATCGAGAGCCACGGGGCTGTCCAACAAGGGTTCCGCGGCCACCAACTCGACGGCAAACCGGTCGTGCGTGTGCAAGGCAAGGCGCGCGGCTGCGGGAGTCAGAGGGGGTACGCCTTCCGTGCGCGCCACGTCCACACCAAGCACGGTGCGGAATTCTTGCGGAACTTGGCTGCGCACGGCATCCACGATGCGTTGCTCGACGCCGCTCGCAAGCCGCGTGGGCTGGTCGTAATACACCATCGCGCCTTCGGCTTCGTAGCCGCCTTCGCGCAGAATGCGCTCGGAGGGCACGTAGCACGGCACATCGTTGGCGTAGGCGGTGATCCACATCCGGGAGGCGTCGTGCTCGCGCTTCAGACGCAACGCATAATCCACCACCACTTCACCCCCTAAAAACACCATGGAGAGTTCCTCACCGAAGGTCCAACTCGCGACGGGATAGGTGAGATGAGTGGGGAGCGCTTCTCCGCGTGCCAGCCGATCCAGATTTTTCTGCGCGTGATAGGCCACTGCGCCACCTTGCGTGAGCCGCGCGCGCCATTCCTCCTCAGTCGGCAGCCGGTCGAAGGGAAGCTGCAGGGTCTCGAAGCGCGCCGTGATCGGACTCGTCAACGGGCGCACGTCTTCCGCCAACAGCCGCCCGACCTCATCGGCCAGCACGCGCCCGTGGACGCGCGCTTGTTCCAATCCGTAGGTGGAGGGATTCGCGTCTGCGCCGCAGCCGATGGTGATCAAGGCCACGGCTCCGGCGTGATCCTGTTCCAGATCTTCAGCGGCGTATCCAGCCCAATCGCCGCAGAGGAAGTTGTCTCCACCGCCAAGGGTGGTGCAATGGCAGGCATAGTTCGCCACGAGCGCGATCAGGCTGCCATCGGACGCGGTGGCGGCGAGCACGGGCAAGTCGTGATCCACGGGGCCTTTCGCTGTCCGCCGATTCAGGGCGAAGGGCACACTGCCGCGCCCCCAGGTCAATTGACCGGGGCGTAGATTGGCGAGCGCCTCGCGCGCAGCAGTGAACAAGTGTTCGCTGAGCGCGTCGGTGTAGCGGTCGATGCGCTGCTGGTGTTCCTCGGGCACGGGCTCACCGAACATGTTGGGGATGGAACCGCGCAGCATGGGTCCGGAATGCGTGTGCGACGAGGTGAGGCAGAAGCGTGCGCGCGGCACCTTTAATTCCGAGGTAATCCGCTGCGCCGTCTGCTCGACCAGCCAAGCCGGCACGCCCACGTTGTCCACGGCAAGGAGTAAGGCGGGGCCGCCGACGCCATCGTCCACCGCAAGCGCGCGAACGAACAGCGGTTGCACGACCCGATCGGTTTCTTCCCGCCGGCCGCCGTAACCGGAAAGGCGAATGGCTTCAGTCGGGGTCACGTCCACGCGCGCTGCTCCCACGCGCCAGTGGGCGGCTTCCTGTGCGGGAGTCGCCGCGACAAGGAGGCAGAGCAGAATGGGCGCGAGTGCGAAGGCGGGGGAGCGCATCTCAGTGATCCGCGAGCGTATCCTGCGCAACGAAACGGGATGAAGTCCTACCTCTCCGGCATCCAGCCCAGCGGGCTGCTGCATCTCGGCAACTACTTCGGCGCCATTCAGCAGCACATTGCGCTGGCGCAGCAGCCGGGCAAGCACTGGTACTTCATCGCTGATTTTCACGCGCTGACCACGGTGCGGGATCCGGAGCTTCTGCGCCGCAACGTCTTCGAGACCGCGGTGACCTATCTGTCGCTCGGGTTGGATCCGCACAAGGCGGTGCTCTGGCGTCAGAGTGACGTGCCCGAAGTCCTGGAGATTGCCTGGCTGCTGAGCACGGTCACCGGAATGGGCCTGCTTGAGCGCGCGCACTCCTACAAGGACAAAACCGCGCGCGGGATCAAGT
>CAZCXL010000101.1:0-8524 GCA_964502625.1 uncultured Planctomycetales bacterium
GCCAATCCCCTCTGACTTGGCGAAGAACGTCATGCCTCGGGACGGCTTCTTCGCTTTTCGGAGGATGAAGATGGACGTGTTCACGGAGGCATAAGGCATGAACGCCGTTTCCGGCAGGCTGATGACAGCCAGCAACTCCGCGCGCCGAGGCTTCAGTCCGGAACGCTGCGCGATCAGGCCATCCACCAAGGATTGAAAGATCGAGTCCGCGTCTTGGCCCGGGAGGTTAAGTAGGACCGATTTGGCCGTGAGAGTGTGGGCGTACTGCATCGTTCGTTCTCGCAGGTTCAAGCTCCTTTCCGGCGGTCGTCGCGCTTTTCTTTGGCGCGCAGGACCTGCTTCTCAATCTTGGACACGCTGGCGTCCACTGCCGCACGCGCTTCGGCCGCCTGGGTCTTGGCAATGATGGGATCACCGCGGCGCGGGTGCAGGATGATCTCGCACCCGGTCAGGCCATGCTCCTGCTCGAAGACGATCTGCGCCTTGGGGAACTCTTCGCCGAGGCGTTCGATCTCTGCGAGTCGCGTTGCGGCGTAAGCCCGCAGCGCGTCCGAGAGCACGGTATGACGACTGGTAACTTCGACGTTCATTGGGGAGCGCGTGCTGTTTGGGAGCGCGTGGGGAGAAGCAAACCCCCTTCAGGATAGGCGCGCGCCGCCAGACGCGGAAGCGTGGCAAAAGGATCTTGCGCGTAGCGGACGCGCCACAGCACCAGACCTGCGGGCGGCGCAGTGGCGCCTGCCCGTTTGCGCTCGCAAGACGCCAGTACCGCCGCCGCCCATTCAGGCGCCCGACGGCCGCGGCCGATCTCCAGCAGCGTGCCCACGAGGTTGCGCACCATCCGGTAGAGGAAGCCGTCGCCGTGCGCGTGCACGAGTAATCCGCCGCGCGTCGGCATGACCCGCAGCGAGTAGAGCGTGCGCACGGTGCTGCGCGCGGTGTGGCCCGCGGCGGCAAAGGCGCTGAAGTCGTGACGGCCGACGAGCAGGCGCGCCGCGGCGCGCATCGCCGTCAGGTTGAGAGTGCCCCGCTCCCAGTGTGACCACTCGCGTTGCAGCACGGGCCGCGTCGGTGAGATGGCGATTCGATAAACGTAGTGCTTGGAGATCGCGCTTCCGCGCGCGTGAAAATCGGCGCCGACTTCTGCGGCGGCGCGCACCGCGGCGATCTCAGGTAAATAGGCATTGAGCGCATCCCGCGTCTTCTCGAGTGGCAGCGCGCTCCAAGTGCTGAAGTGCGCCACCTGTCCCCAGGCGTGAACTCCGGTATCGGTGCGCCCACTGCCGTGCATCACCACGCGCTCGCCGGACACGGAAGTCCACGCTTCTTCCAGAGCCTGTTGCACGCTCGGTCCACCGGCCTGACGTTGAAAGCCCTGGAAACCGTCGCCGCGATGGGCAACCAAGAGCGCCAGCCTTCGCAGTTCCGAGCTCAACTCTCGGCCGCAGGCGGAGCAGGGAGATCTTGCCGGCCGCGAAACGCCTCCGCCAAGATTTCACCGTGCAAATACTCAATGCGCGCGCCCACGGGCACTCCGCGCGCGAGCCGCGTCAGCCGGACCGGCAATCCTTCAAGCGCCTCGCGCACGAGCAGCGCGGCGCCTTCACCTTCGCGGTCGGGAGCGGTCGCGAGCACGACCTCGCTCACTCCTTCTCGCTCCACACGGCGACGGAGCGCGCGCAGTGCGCCGGGATCGGGCGCGGCGCCTTCGCGCGGGGCCAAACCGTCGAGTAAGGCGTGATAGAGGCCGCGAAACACTCCCGCGGACTCCATGCGCTCCACTTCGCGAGGCCCTTCCACGACGCACACCAGCCGTGGGTCGCGGGTCGTATCCGCGCAGATGGCGCAGGGCGAGCGCAGGGTGACGTTCCCGCAAACCGCGCAACGCTGCGTCTCGAGCCGCGCATCGCGCAACGCCAGTGCCAGGTCAGCAACCTCTTCGCGCGGTGAGCGCAGCACGTGCAGTGCAATACGCTCTGCGCTCCGCGTGCCGATGCCGGGTAACCGGTTCAGCGCGCGCACCAGACGTTCGAGAGGCTCGGGGAAGGCCACGGAATGCGATTAGTGCAAGCCGGGCAAACCGAGCCCGCCGGTCACCTTGCGCATGGCGGCAGCCGATTCTTCCTCCGCTTTGCGCAGAGCGTCTTTGATGGCCACCGTGATCAAGTCCTCGAGCATGCCGAGGTCCGTCGGATCCACGGCGCCCGGCTGAATTTTCAGCGAGAGCAACTCGCGCCCGCCGGTGAAGACCGCACGCACGAGCCCATTGCCAGCGACGCCTTCGTAGTGCCGCTTGGCGAGTTCCTCTTGCAGCTCTTGCACTTGACGCTGCATTTTCTGAGCCTGCCGGAGCAAGCCGCCGAGATCTCCGAGACTTCCAGCCATGGTCTATGAGTGCGCTGCGCGTTAGGGCTCTTCTTCGCGCCCGTCGAAAGATTCGATCAGACGTCGTCCGAGAGCGTCGCCTTCCTGCGCGGCGCGCATGAAGGTCAACCGCCAAGGACCTGGACTGCCCGGAAGGCGGGCCAGAGCCGTTTGCTCGGCAGGATCCTCCAGAATAGCGCGGTCGCGCGCGGGGGGCTCTTGAAGCTCCACCCAGACTTCGGAGCCGCGAATTTCGCCGTTGATCCAGTGCCGCCGCAGTGCGCTCGCCAAGGCGGGACGCTTCGCCTTGAGGAGTTCCATGAGCGTCGGAATATCACTCACCGCAGCGGGAGCCAGCGGAGGCGCTTTCGGGACCGGCGTTGGGGCCGCTGCCGTGGTGGGGACCGTGGCCGGAGCAACAGCCGGACGCGCAGGTCGCGGCGGCGGCGCGGAACCCAAAGGCTGTGCCTGCAGGGAATCCGCGAGGGCGGCGAGGTCGAGCAGTGCGCTCAACCGCGCGGCGCGCAGTAAGGTCCATTCCAGCAGTGCCCGCGAGGCCAGCGGCGAGCGTTGCAGCCGCGCTTCCAACTCGAACAACATGCCGAGAATCGCCTCGAGCCGGTCACGGCCGAGCAACTTCGCGAGGGCCCGCATGCGGTTGCGCCGTGCGGGCTCGGGTTCGACGCCGAGCGCGTCCTCGCCGATCAAGGCCACGTGCAGCAAGTCGCGCAGCGCGTCCGCAGCTTGCTCGACGAGATCTCGTTCGGTTCCGCCGCGATTCAAGAAATCGGCGACGACCCGCAGCAGGTCCGCGGGGCGGTCTTCCGCGATGGCTTCGAACAGGTCAAGCCAGCGCTCGGGCCGGGCGAGTCCGGCCACCATCTCGAGGTCGTCGAGAGTGACACGGCCATCGGCGATGGAGATCGCCTGATCGAGCATGCTTTCGGCGTCGCGCAGGCCGCCGCGGCAACCGCGCGCGAGGGCCGCGATCACGTCCGGCGCCACGTCCACGCCCTCCCGGCCGCAGACGACTTCAAGTTTCGTGCGCACATCGGCTTCCCGCAGCCGACGGAACTCAAGGACCTGACAGCGGGACACGATGGTGTCGGGGATCTTGTGCGGATCGGTGGTCGCGAACACGAAGACCGCGTGATCCGGAGGCTCTTCCAGAGTTTTGAGCAGAGCGTCGAAAGCGGGGCCGGAGAGCCGCTGCACTTCGTCCACGATCCACACCTTGCGGCGATCTCGGAGCGGCCGTGTGGAAACGGCGTCGCGCAGATTCCGCACGTCTTCGACGCCGTTGTTGGAGGCGCCGTCAATCTCCACCACGTCGAGGTCGGAGCCTCGTTCGATGTCGTGACACATCGGGCAGACCAGACACGGTTCCGCCGTCGGCCCCTTCTCGCAGTTCAGCGACTTCGCGAGAATGCGCGCGGTACTGGTCTTGCCTACGCCGCGCGGTCCCACAAGTAGGTAGGCCTGTCCAATCCTTCCACGTTCCATCGCGCGGGTGAGCGCGCGCACCACGTGCTCTTGGCCAATGATCTCCGCGAAGGTTCGCGGGCGGTACTTCCGCGCCAACACGCGATAAGGCGCGGACGGAGCGCGGTCGGCCATGGGCTCATCCTAACGGGCTGCATGCCACCGGCGGAACCGGAGGCCCGGCGACTCGCGGCACCCATGCCAAGCCGCTTAGGGCTGCTCCGTTCCCGTCCTGACCCGGTTCACGGCTGGCATGCTGCGCGAGGCCGGACCCCCGGCTCCAGCGGCGACTGATTGAGAAAATGGCGGAGAGGGAGGGATTCGAACCCCCGGTGCCTTGCAGCACACGCGCTTTCCAAGCGCGCTCGTTCGGCCACTCCGACACCTCTCCAAGTTCGCGCGAAAGTCTACCTTTGCGGTGGCGGAGAGGGAGGGATTCGAACCCTCGGTGACCTTGCAGCCACACTGGTTTTCGAAACCAGCCCGTTCAACCGCTCTGGCACCTCTCCGGGCAAGGCCGCATAGGATAGCCGTGGCCCGCGCGCGCGGCCAGAGGGAATCACCCCGGTTCAGAGGGCGGAGGTCCCAGTCGGCGGACGACGCGCGCGGAAAAAATCTCTCAGGAGCTCGGCGCTTTCCTCGGCCAGCACCCCACCCCGCGCCGTCGCGCGATGGTTGAGTCCGGGTATTTCCAGTAAGCGAGCGAGCGACTCAATGCCGCCGAATTTGGGATCAGCGGCTCCGTACACCACGCGGGCGACACGGGCGTGGAGCAAGGCGCCCGTGCACTGCAGGCAAGGCTCAACCGTGCAGAAGAGCTCCGCGTCGGGAAGACGCTTCTCCCCCGCTGCTGCAAAGGCCTGAGTCAGGGCGAGCATCTCTGCGTGAGCCGTGGCGTCGCACTGCTGCTCCACTGCGTTGTGGGCGCGTGCGAGCAAGCGATCACCGCGCACTACCACTGCTCCGATCGGGACTTCGCCGACTTCTGCGGCGATGCGCGCTTCGCGCAAGGCGATCTCCATGATTCGCTGATCGCGCTCCTCCGCGCTCGCGGGAGGATGCAGCGGGAAGAGCAGACTCAAGCTGCGCCGCGTACTCGCGGCTGAAAATGGCGCGCCCGGGAGGAGTCGAACCTCCAACCCTCAGATCCGTAGTCTGATACTCTATCCAATTGAGCTACGGGCGCGCACGGAAGGTCGGACATTGGACTCGTTCCGCCGCACCGCGTCAAGGGGTGCAGGCCGTCGCCCACGGGCGCTAGACTCGCTCCGTGACCCGCCCCTTCGTGCATTTGCACGTCCACACCGAGTATTCCTTGCTCGATGGGGCCAATCCGATCCGTGGCTTGGTGCAGGCCGCCGTAGCCGACGGACACGAGGCGCTCGCGATCACGGACCACGGCAATCTCTTCGGAGCGCTTGAGTTTTACCGCGAGTGCCGGCGCGCAGGCGTGAAGCCGATCCTCGGCTGCGAGGTCTACGTTGCGGAGCGCTCCATGCGCCTGCCGCACGACAAGCGCAGTAACGGCTACACCCACCTCACGCTGCTGGCGCGAGATGCGGAAGGGTGGCGCAATCTCATGGACCTTGCCACCGACGCGCAACTGGAGGGCAATCATTTTCGGCCGCGCGTGGACATGGAACTGCTGGCCGCGCGCGCGCGCGGTCTGACTTGCCTGTCCGGATGCATGAGCGGCCCCGTGAATCGGCATCTTCGCCGCGAGGACGAGGTGGCGGCGCGCGCCACTGCGGGCGCTTTGCGCGATCTGTTCGGCGCCGAGCATTTCTATCTGGAGGTCATGCGCAACGGAATCGCCGAGCAAGACCGGCTGACGGAGGGCATGGTGCGCATGCAGCGGCAGGTGGATTCGCCGCTCATCGCCACCAACGACATCCACTATCTGCGCCACGAGGACTGCGCGGCGCAAGACGCGCTGATTTGCCTCAACACCGGTGCTCGCATGAGCGATCCCAATCGTTGGCGGATGAACACCGACACGCTCTATTTCCGCACGCGCGAAGAAATGAGCCGGATCTTTTCGGATTTGCCCGAGGCCCTGGACACGACGATGCGCGTCGCCGAAGGCGTGAACGTGGAGATCGAGCTCGGAAAGCTGCGGTTGCCGATCTTCGATCCAGGCGGTGGACGCGCCCCGGAGGATCTGTTCAGGGAACTGTGCGAACGCGGCTTCACCCAGCACTATCCCGGTGCCGGTCCGGAGGCCCGTGAGCGGCTCGAGTTCGAGATGGAAACCATTCGCAAAATGGATTTCATTTCCTACTTCTTGATCGTGTGGGATCTCGTGCGCCACGCGCGCGAGCAAGGCATTCCGGTGGGGCCGGGACGTGGCTCCGCGGCCGGCTCGCTGGTCGCCTACGTGCTGGGGATCACCCGCATCGACCCGCTGCGCTACGACCTGCTGTTTGAACGCTTCCTGAATCCTTCGCGCATCTCGATGCCGGACATCGACATCGACTTCTGCAAAGATCGACGCGAGGAAATGATTGCGTACGCGCGTCGGCGCTACGGCGAGGACCGCGTTTGCCAGATCATCACTTTCGGCAAGCTCAAAGCCAAGAACGCGCTGCGCGACATGGGCCGCGTGCTCGAGATCCCGCTCGCCGAAGTGGACCGAGCGGCCAAGAAGATTCCCGACGGTCCGCGCTCGGAGTTGAGCGGCGCGCTCGAGCAAGACGCGGATTTGCGCGCGGTGCGCGACGCGTCGCATGAGAACGCGCGCTGGTTCGATCTTGCGCTGCGCGTTGAAGGACTGTCCCGCAATGCCGGAGTCCACGCCGCGGGCGTGATCATCGCTGACCGGCCCTTGCGCGAGATTCTGCCGCTGGCCAAGCAGGGCGACGTGCTTACCACGCAGTGGGACATGAAGGCTTGCGAAGAGATTGGTCTGCTGAAGATGGACTTTCTGGGGTTGCGCACCCTCACCATCCTGGAAGAGGGCGCGCGTCTGATCGCGCTGGCTTCCGGTACGCGGCCGGACTACGACGCTCTGCCGCTCGACGACCGTGTCACCTTTGAGTTGTTCCAGCGCGCCGACACCGAGGGAGTGTTCCAACTTGAGTCGGACGGAATGCGTCGTCTGCTCGTGGACATTCAGCCCTCGCGCTACGAAGACCTCGTCGCGGTGCTCGCGCTCTTCCGCCCAGGGCCGCTCGGCAGCGGACTGCACGAAATCTACGCGCGCCGCAAACACGGCCGCGAGCCCGTCGAATCCCTGCACCCGCTGATCGAGTCGGTGCTGCGCGAAACCTACGGAGTGCTCATCTATCAGGAGCAGATCATGCGGGTGGCGCAGCGCATGGGCGGACTTTCCCTCGCGGACGCCGATTCCTTGCGCAAGGCGATGGGGAAGAAAAACCCCGAGCTGATGTCCAAGTTTGAGAACCAGTTCTTGAGCGGCGCCGTGGAGCGCGGCGTGAATGCCGCGCTGGCGAAGCAGATCTGGGACATGATGGTGAAGTTCGCCGATTACGGCTTCAACAAGAGCCATTCGACGGGCTACGCCATGGTGACCTTTCAAGCCGCTTGGCTCAAAGCGCACCACCCAGCGGAGTTTTACGCGGCTTCACTCACCTTCGAGGCCTCCAACGCGGACAAACTCCGCGCGCTGGTGGAGGACGCGCGCCGCCATGGCGTCCGCGTGCTGCCCCCCTGCGTGAACGATTCGGCCCGGGCCTTCCGCGTGGAAGACGCCAGCACCGTGCGCTTCGGCCTGGAAGCGGTCAAAGGAGTTGGCGGGGGTGCAGCCGAGGCTTTGTGCGCCGCGAGAGCCGCGCGCTCGAACGGTCGCTATCCGGACCTGGAAACGGTGTTCCTCGAGGCGGCCACCGTCAATCTGACCAAGACCGCGCTGGAGGCGCTGGCCAAGGCTGGAGCCTTCGACGCATTCGGCACGCAGCGGCTCCAACTCGTTGCGGAGGTCGACGATCGGATTCGTCGCGCCGCTTCCGTGGCCAAGGATCGACAACGCGGTCAGTCCTTGTTGTTCGCGACTGCCGCTCCAGCGCCGGATCTCGCAGCGGCCACGCCCTCCGCGCTCGCGCCTCCCACGGATTGGAAGCCTGTCATGCAGGCCGAGAAGGAGGCGCTCGGGCTCTACCTCACGCGCCATCCGCTGGATGATTACCGCGACGTCATTGGAGGGTTATCGCCCTGGGACACGCGCAGCCTGGCCGAAGCGGGCGCCGATGCCTTGGTGGCGTTGCCTGGCATCGCCACCCAGGTGTTGCTGCGGCCCACGCGCAAGGATCCTTCGCGCAAGATGGCCAAGTTCCGCATCGAAGATCTTTGGGGAAGCATTGGTGCGATCATCTTTCCGGGCACGCTGGAGCGCATGGGACTGACCGTGGCGAACGATCTCGTCGGCGTGTTTCGCGGACGCATCTCGCTCACCCAGAACGACGAAGCCGAAATGATCGTGGACCAGATCACGCCCTTCGGCGCCCGGGAAGAACTTCAGTTGGACGGCACGCTGGAGATTCGGTTGGCGGCCGACACTGCGCAGTCGGAGCTCGTCCTCATCCAGGAGATCTTGCGCCGGCATTCCGGCACCGCGCTCGTGCGCTTTCTCTATCCGCGCGCCGACGGACGATTCAGCGCGGTGCGCGCAGGTCCGGAATGGAAGGTGCGCCTCGGACCTGAGATGCTCGATCAGTTGGGT
>CAZCXL010000102.1:0-8513 GCA_964502625.1 uncultured Planctomycetales bacterium
CCAGCCCGGCGGGCGGCGCCATCCTGGCCGGGCGCGCCGCGGGCGCCTATGTAGGCGGGATCTGGATGACCGAGGGGGCGGGGGGCGTGCCGGGAGTCCCTCCCGAAGAGTCCACACGGATACGCAAAGCGGAAGCGCGCGCGGCCATGGCCGTGCTCGGTGTGAACGATTACCACTTTCTCGACGCGCCCGAGGAGCACGTGCGCGCGCGCGGACCGTGGACGCCGCGCTTGCGTCGGCTGCTCGAAGAATTTGCGCCGGAGCGCACGCACGTCGTGTGGTGGGCGGACAACCACGTGGATCATTACGAAACGGCGCGCGCGCTCGCGGCGGCGTGGCCGAAGAGCCTGGCCGATTCGCGGATCGCATCCGCGGGAACCTGGGCCCCGATCCCACTCGGAGCTCCTCTGGTGCTGAGCCCGGAACTCCGGCGCCGCAAGGACGAGGCCGTGCTGGCCTATCGTTCCCAAGTTGCCGTGGTGGACTATCTTCGCGCCGAGCGCGGGCTGACGCGCTGGCAGGCCGCCGGAATCCCGGGAGCCACGCACGCTGAGCGCTATTGGGAAGTCCCGGCGCGGGCGTGGTTTGCGGCTTTCCCCCGCAGCGGCGCCCAACGCCGGGTTTGGCTCGGGTAGCGCGGCCTAGAGCCCGCGATCCAAGTCGCCTTGCAGCGCGTCCGTGGCGGCGGGTGCCGTCACGAGGTCACGCTCGAGGTAGAGGATTCCGCGCAGCACGTTGGTCCAGCGGTCCACTTGCTCGTCGAAGGCAGAGCCCCACGAGCGCAGCACGTAGACGTAGTCCCCGTCTTGCACGTAGGGAATCTCGTAGCGCTGATTCGGATCAGCGGGCGAGAAGAGACGCTCTTCGTCGTAGCGCGCCACCTGGATCTTGCCCTCAATGCGCCGCGCGATCAGGATCGCACCGCGGTCGCCTTCGTTGCTGACGCCGCCGGCCTGAGCCAGCACGTCGAAGATGGTGGTGCGCGGCGTGGTCAGGGCCATGATGCCCGGCTTGCCGACGTAGCCTTGCACGGTCACCTTGCGGCGCGGCGAGAACTGTTCCACCTCGACGTAAAGCGAAGGATTGCGCAGGATCGCGGAGTACTCCTCACGCACGAGCTCCTGCAACTCATCCACGGTGAGTCCGGCCACTTCCACCAGTCCGATGTCGTGCAGGAACAGACGGCCGTCGCCGCGCACGGTGAATACGCCGTCGTAGTCCGGGTGGCGCAGGAAATCGAAGCGGATCCGGTCCTCGGGTCCGACGAAAAACTGGCCGTAGATGATTTCCGGCGTCTCGTTCTCGCCGAGCAGGTTCGGATTCTCGATCAGCGAGGGGCTGTCCTCCTCCGCGTAGGGCGAGGTGGAGCAGCCTAGGACGAGAAGCGCCGCCAGAAGCGGTGCGGCAGAGGCGATCAAGCGGGAGATGCGGAACATGCAGAGGGCGGGTGGACCGCACCGTATATTGTCCGCGCTGGGTGCGGAGGGTCAAATGGACCTTTCCAAGAGCCTAAGACCCCCCTCATGACCCGCCTCGCCATCGTTGGAATCGACGGCGCCACCTACGAGATCATCCGACCCATGGTGGCGGCGGGGGAATTGCCGCACATCGCCCGGCTGTTGCGTGAAGGAGCGAGCGGTGACCTCCATTCGGAGACTCCGCCGATGACTCCGCCGGCCTGGACCTCCATGTTCACGGGCCTGAATCCCGGCCGCCATGGAGTGTTCCACTTCATCCGGCGCAAATTGGGCACCTACGACTGCGCGCTGAACGACAGCCGTAACTACTCGGGCAAGGATTTGATGAGCCTGCTCGGTCGGCGCGGCTGGAGCGTGGGTTCCCTCGCCGTGCCGATGACCTACCCGCCCTTCCCAGTGCCGCAGGGTTGGATGGTCAGCGGTATTCCCATGCCGCTCTCCGGAGACACGATCGCCTGGCCCAAAGGCGTGGTCGCGGAGATGGAGCAGGTGCTCGGGCATCCGTACGTTCCCGACCTCGACTACGGTCCGTACCACGGCGATTTCGAAGGTCCTGACGACGACCTTGAGCGCTACGAGAAGATCCGTGGCGAACTCTTCCAGGCGGAGCGCGACCGGCTGCGGCTCACCGAGCATTTTCTCCGCGAGCGCCCCACCGATTTCTTCTTTACCGTCGTTTCCGTCACCGATCGCTGTCAGCACTACTTCTGGAAGTTCCAGGATCGATCGCACCCGGGTTGGAGCGCGGAAGGCGAACGCCGCTTTGGTGAAACCATTCGTGATGCATACCGGCTCGCCGACGAATTTTTGGGCCGTGTGCGCGCCATCGTCGGGGATGATGTGCCGGTCGCCATCGTGAGCGATCACGGCTTTGGATCCCAACTCTGGGACTTCCGGGTCAATCAGTGGCTGGAGCAAGAGGGCTTCCTGGAGCGCCGCAAACCGCCGTATTGGACCTGGGGCCGCGTCTCCGTGGGTGACGCATTGCGCCGTCTGCGCCTGGACGGCCTGGCCAAGGTTCTGGGCCCGATCGCGCGGATTCCGCTCCTGCGCCCCAAGCGCAAGACCCGAGCCCACGCGCGCGACGTGGTGTGGGAACGCACTCGCGCGTTTGGCCAACTGCACGGCATCTGCGTCAACCTCAAGGGCCGCGAACCGCAGGGCACGGTCGAGGGCGAGGACGGATACCGCCGCACCGTCGAAGAGATCGTCGCGCGCCTCCGCGCCCTGCCTGATCCCTACGGCAAACCGGCGGTGGACTTCACCGTGGTGAAGGAGGACTGCTACCACGGACCACGCACGGCCGAGGCCCCGGACGTTCAGTACCAATTGATGAGCCTCACCTGCATTCCGAAAGAGGACTGGGGCACCGGAGCGCTCTTTTTGCGCCGCAAGAACGCGCCGATCAGTGGTCAACACCGATTCAACGGAGTGTTCGGGATGTGGGCTCCCGGAGTGGTGCCCGGCCGCGTGATCGAAGGCATGCACATTCAGGACACGACGCCCACCCTGCTCTACGGCATTCGCGAGTCCGTGCCGCAATGGATGGACGGCAAAATTCGCGGCGATCTCATGCGCGAGCCCTGGGAGCCGGTCTGGGACCACGCTGCCGAGCCGGAAGCGGGTGTGGACGCCTCCGCCGCCTACGGCGAGGCCGATGCGAAGGCGATCGAGGAGTCCCTGCGCGGTCTCGGCTACCTGCAGTAGAGCCCTGGCCGGAATAGACTAGGGCGATGATGTTCCGTGCCGCCTTTCTTGGAGCGGTGCTGGCCGGAACGGCCGTCGCCCAGGAGCCCGATTTCACCGTGGATTTCGGGGGCACCGGGCGCCCCGTTCCGACAGGCCTGATCACTGGCCTCAACGACCTCACCAACGCCAGCCCGGGCGTTTGGAAGGCTTGGGTGGAGTCCGTGCGCCCGCGCGACAGCTTGGTGCGCATCTGGTTGAAGTACAACTTCGGCACTCTCAACGAAACTCACGTTCGTGCCTGCGAAGAAGCCAAGCGCGCGGGCATGGGGATCATGCTGACCGTGCTCGGCAAGCCGGGCTCGCGCGTGGACACGCGCCAAGGCCAAGTGCAGGCGGCTCCGGAGCCGAAGTCTTGGGCGCAAGCTGCGGCCGCCGACGTCATGAGTTTGCGCAATCGTGGCTATCCCGTCAGCCACGTCGAGATCTGGAACGAGCCCGACATGCCCGAGCAGTGGGGCGGAAGTGGTGAAGAATTTGCGCGCTTTTTCGCGGCGGCCGGCGCCGCGCTCCGGCCCTTGCTGCCGGCGGAAGTGCGCATCGGTGGCCCGGGCATGGCGTCTTCCTATGGCGGCGGGATGCGCCAGTTCCGCCAGATCGTGGATGAGTGCAAGAAGGTCGGTTGGAGCCCGGACTTTTTGTCCTGGCACGACTACAGCGGATTTCCGATGGACCAGGCCTACTACAACACGGCCCAACGCGTCACGGATCTCACGCGCAAGGCTGGGCTGAAACTTCCTGAATTGATTCTCTCCGAATGGAACTGCGGATTGCCGGGCCGCGGCGCCTATCCGCAAGTAGATGACCATCGCGGTGCCGCCAACTTCGTGGCCATGACCGCCGCGCTGAGCCGCACGCCCGTCACCCATTCGCTGTTCTTCATGCTCCAGGATGGCTCCTGGGACACACAGACGGACTTCGCCGGCGAGTCTGTGGGCGCGTTCACGCTGCACGGCGCGCCGAAGTCCGTGCTCGCGGCCATGCGCATGCTACGCACCGCCTGCGACCTGCCCGCGGTGCCGACCGTTTCGCGCGAGGCACTGCCCGTGAACTTCGCCCTCATGGCCACGCGCAGCGGATCCTCCGGCTATCTGGTGGCCGCCTCCTGCTTCGGCAAGGAAGAGCAGCACGCCAAGCGCCTCGTGGAAATCGTGGGGCTGGACTTGTCGACGATCCAAGCGGACGAAGGCATGGCCGAGCGCTATGCGAAGGGGCAGATCAGTTACGAAAAGTCCGGGTTGCCCGCGGCGCAGAAGCCGCAATGGGACGAGATCGCGCGCCGGCTCAAGGCTTTGCGCGAAGAGCGAAGCGCGCGCGAGCGTCAAATCACGATTCGTCTGAAGGACGCCCCGGCGCGCGTCGTGGGCGCATGGCTGATTGACGAGACTCACGGTAACCCGATCAAGGATGCCGATTTCCGCGCGAAGTTCCGTCCGCTCGAGCAGGGCTGGTTCCCGGCCTCCGCGCAGATGACCGTGCAGAAGTTGCGCGGCGAAGGCGTCGCGGAGGCGGATCTGCAGAAAATCGAAGCGGCCTTCGGCAAAAAGCAGGAATCGATTCCAGGTCTTTCGGCTGCAACGGCCGCGCGCTGCAAGGAAGTTTTCGCGGACATGCGTCACCGCGCCGAGTACGAAGTGCCGCGCGAGTTGGCGCGGCACCCGGCCGCTTCGGCGGCGAAGGTCGCCGTGCGCGACTGGGCGCGTCTGGAGGGGGACCTTCTGACGCTGCGACTGCCTCCGAACACTTCCGTGATGCTCGAAGTCGCCTGGGGCGTTGCCGCCCAAGAGGATGCGCCTTAGCGCGGCACCGCGTCGGGACTATGGACCGGCGGGCACGTTTCTGTCCGCCGCGGGCGCGGTCGCGTTCGGATTGCTGCTGGCGGCGATCGTGTTCTGGGAAGGCAGGGAGCATCTTCGGCCGCAACTGAGTCTGTTCGGTCCTTCCCCGGCATTGATCAATGACGTGCCGTGGCTGTTCAGCTGCATGCTGACGGCTCTGCTGCTAGTCACGGCCGGCTTCTTCGCCTGGGTCCTGCGCTCCGGTGGCATCGAACGCCCGGCCCTGGCACTTTTGGCCTTCGCCATGGTGGCTGACGCGATCCCGGGCGTGACCCAGATCGCCATCGTCTTACTGCTCGCGGTTCTCGTCCGTCGCATCTATCGCGACGGCGACGTCGCAGTGCCACTGACGCCACTGGTGATCCCACTACTTTTGGTGTTGATCAGTTATGCCACTTCATTCCTGCTGACCGAGCGCTATCTCCCGCTGGTTCCCACGTTCTTGTTCCGGCTGACCAGCAACGTCTTGATCGTCGTGCTGTTGCCCGCGCTCTTGCGCACGCGCCGGCAGATTGAGATTTTCTACCACATGCTGCTGGCGAGCGCCTGCCTTTCGGTGGGCGTGGAGTGGGTGCAGTGGGTGCTCTCCGCCGCCGCCGGCCAGCCGATCACCTTCAACACGGGTTCTTACAACAAGATCTCCACGCCTTGGGGAGTATTTCCGCGCCTGACGGGATTGATGTTCCATCCGAACCTGCAGTCGAACTGCATCTCCACGCTCGCCGTGCTGACGCTCTGGTTCGGCCTGCGCCCGGTGGGCATGATTTCCGCGGCGCGCCGCACTCTGTATCTCTCCGCCTACGTCTGGCTCACGCTCGGAGTCTTGTTCACCTGGTCGCGCTCCGGCTGGCTCTCGCTTGGAATCACTTCACTGGTGGTGCCGATCGTGCGTTATCCGCGCATGGCGCCGCTGTACCTCGGCGTCATGGGCGTGCTGGGTGTGATCGGCTACGAGACCGGCTTACTGAAGGCTCTTTACGAACTCGTGGAAGGGTTAAACCAAGCTTCCGCCGACTTCCGCTGGCACATTGACCATCTGGCCACGCAGGCCTTCGCAGAGCATCCATGGCTGGGCATCGGCACCATGCAGATTCTCGATTTTGCGAACCCATGGAAGTTGCAGGTACACGACACCTACTTGCAGGTCGCGTCGGAGATGGGTCTGCTTGGCATCTTTGCCTTCGGTCTCTTCTGCCTCATTGCCTTCGCGCGGCTGCTCTGGACCCTCTTTCGCTCGAAGTTCGCCTTCGACCGCGATTGGGTGCTCGGATTATTGCTCGCTTCCGTGGTCGCATTGATCCAAAATTCTTACGTGATGTTCCTGTGGGTGCGATTCCTCTGGCTGCTGCTGCCGCTTGCGGAGTGCATCCATCTCGCCTCACGCAACCAAACCGGCGAAGAACCCGACGACCTCGCGATTCTTCCGGCGCCCCCGCGACTCCAGCCGGCTTAACCCTTCCATGACCGCTGAATCCTTCGGATCCATCCTTGGCGCCATCTACAGACGGCGAGTCGCAGTTCTCCTCGTGTTGCTGGGGTCCGTGGCCGGCGGCACGATCTACCTCCAAAAGATGAAGCCGGAGTACTTGGCTCAAGCTCTGATCATGATTCCGAGCCAGCCTCCGACCACCTCGCTGAGTTCGGAAGCCGGTAACCTTCCGTCCGGTCCACTGTTGCCGGATAGTTCCGACGATCTGCAGGTCGGGGCGATGGGCGTCTTCAGCAGCGGCGTGCTTGCCGAGCGACTGCTCGCCAAGCGACCGGAACTGGACATTCGCGCGCTGCGCAAGAACCTGCGCGGCAACATCGACGAATTCGGCAACATCCAAGTGCTTTCGTACGCGGCGAGCAAGGAACTGGCCGCGGAATTTGCGAACGAGTTCGCGCTGTGTTTCCAAGAGGAAATGGAATCCATCGTCACGGCTCACGTCAAGAACACGGCTGAGGCGATGCGCCGTGAAGAGCCGGTTGCGCTGGCCGAGTATCGCAAGCTGAATCAAGATCTGGTGGAGTACTTGGCGCAGATCGGCACCGTGAGCTTGGATGAGGAGTTGGGGAGGTTGTTGGCCGAGCGCACGCAGTTGGAGGGACAGGTGCTCGACGTCGCCTTGGCCCGAGTGCGCTCCGAGGCGGAACGGCCGGTGCTGTTGGAGGCAGTTGCCGCACGGCCTGAGTTCAGCCTCACCCGCACCACTTATGGCCGCAATCCGGCCTACGAGGCGGCTCTTGAGCGGGTGCGCGCGCTAGCGACGGAACTCGCCTTGGCGCGCCTCGAGTACATGGACGGCCATCCGCAGATCGAGCGCCTCCTCGCCGAGTTTGATCTGGTCAGCGCCGAGGTCCGGAACATGGCGAATGAGGAGATGGTGCTCCAATCGCGCACGGAGACGCCGGACACCTTGCTGCGTGACTTGATCGGACGTCTCGCCACGCTGGACATCGCCGCGGCCTCATACGATGCGCAGATCGCCGTGCTCTCCGATCGTCGCGCAGCGCTCGATACACGCCTCTCCGCATTTCCCGCCTTTCAATCCGAAGTGGCCCTGCGCATGGCGGAACTCGGCAGCGTGCGCGCTCACTGGGAGCGATTGAAGCAGCGCCTCGCTGAGTTGGAGTTCCATCTGCGCACCGGCATCCACTTCACCGTGATGTCCGACGCCATGCGGGCGAAGTCGGAGCAAGCCAAGCAGATTCCGACCACCGTCGGCCTCTACATTTTCTGCGTCATCGCGGGCATCTCCGGCGGCTTGCTCTATGCCCTGTTTGCCGAAATGCTGGCCAGAATGCGCGCGTCGCGGCCCTTCTAGGCCAGACCCCGGTCACTCCGCGCGCATCCGGCCGAGCAAGCCGCGCGGATGCGCGAGCCATGCGCATCCCTCCGCATCAATGCGGAAGGCTTCGAATTGGCCGAGGTCAAGGGCAAAGCCGGCGCGCACGAAGGCCTCGCCGAGGTCGAGGAGCGCGAATTCGTCGTGAAACTCGGGCGCACGCCCCGCGGGCAGCAGCGCCGTGACCTCGGCGGCGCCTCGGCCCTGGTCCACCCGCGTGACGCGTGCCGCGCGCAAATGGTGCAGTTCCAACTCGTAGAACAGTCGGTACGACTCCTCTGCTTCCGCACGAGTCCCTCCTGGCCAATGCGTGTGCTCCGGAAGCGCGGGCAGTGAAGTCAAGCGGCGCGCGCAGCCCTCGCTGCTGAGCTCGAAGTCGCGACACTCGCGCAGGCAACGGCGGCTGTGTCGGTGCAGCAGCGTGCTGCGGAGCATCCGGGCGCCGAGCTTCAGATCCGCCAGCGAGCAAGGGGGGGGGAGCACCTCGGCGTACCCTCGCCACACGAGTTCCGCACTGCTGCGCGCGCGCGTCTCCGGCAGGCCGGCGAGCAACCGGCTGAGGTCCGCCTGGCGCTCAGGCTCCGCAGTCGGCTTGCGCACGCTCAACTGCGCGTGGCCAAGAT
>CAZCXL010000103.1:0-8497 GCA_964502625.1 uncultured Planctomycetales bacterium
GCGACAAAGCGTTGAAGGAACTGCGCTCGCTGCGCGAGAAGGCCAAGGGCCTGGCAGTCGAGAAAGCGATTGAGGCTTCCTACCAGAAGGTCGCTGGCGTCTAGAACTCAGCCGGCATCACCCAGTCGGCGATCTTCCATTCGCTGGCGATGCTCACCCGCGCGACGCGCGCGGGATCCAGGCCGCGCAGGACAGGATCCTGCGCGGCCATTTGGATGCGCAGTTCCTTGCCCTCCAGAGTGAGCCAGGCGCCCGGGGGCTGCGTCAGCGGCATGCCCAGCCGGCGTCCATCGTCCTCGACAATCTCCAAGAAGTGCTGGCGTTGCATGAGCAAGCCGACCTGATCCTTACCGAGCGCGCTCCACCACACCAGCACGCCGTCCTCGCGCACTTCCTCGCGCGCGACCACGAGCCGGTGGGCGTGCTTGAGGGCTCCGCCGAGTTCCTCACGAACTTCGGTGCGCGCAAGTAACCAGGCGTCGTAGGTGGCGCCGTGTTCGCGCTTCAATTGTTCACCAAAGGCGCGGTACTCTCCGGCCGCGTCGTCGCAACCCAGGGCCGCGAAGAAGGAGGCGCCTGTGCTGCTCGGTGTGGAGTAATCCGGATGCGCCACCATGGCCAGCGCTTCCGGCGGGCACGCTGAGCACGCAGGAACCGCAAAACCCAGAGTGAGGGCAGCGGGGAGAAGGACGAACCGCCGCGAAACCTGCGGATGCATGTGCGTATATTGAGCCGATGCAGCGGGTGGGGCAATGGACATTGTGGGTCGCGGCGCTGACCACGCTCGGCTGCGGGCACAGTGAGAGCGAACCCGGGCTGCACTTTCAGGTCGAACTCGTGGACGTGGGTCGGCTTTTTGCGGGTCCCACGCTCCCTGTGGTGTTCCCCTTCGTGAATGGGCCGGTTCCGGTGGCCGTGGACCGGCTGGAGCCCTCGTGCGGCTGCCTCGAGCCCCAGTTGATCGTGGAAGGCCAGCCGCTGTCCGTGCCAGGAATCGTGCCTCCGGGCGCGCACGGAGAAGTTCGCACGGAATACAGAACTGCGGGCTACGCCGGGCGCAAGGTGACCGGCGTGGCGGTGCACGGCGCCGGTCCTGGGTTGCCGGTCATTCTCACTGTGGACTCCATCCTTGATTCCTGGCTCGAAGTCGAGCCACAGATCGCCGAGTTTGGGGTGATCAGCGGCGAGCAGGAGCAGATCCTGACCCTGCTGATCCGCGGCCGAGGCAGCTTTCGGATCACCGAACTGCTCGGAAGCGCCCCTGGAGTCAGCGCGCGGGGCATTCCTTCGGCAAAGTCTGCGCTTGAGCAGAGGGTGGATCTCGTGATCGCACCCAGCCAGGAAGAGGGCCGTCATGCGGCCTTCCTCAATTTCGGAACGGACGCGAATTGGAGCGTGCGCGTGCCTGTTTCCTGGGAGATCGCGGGCAGGCTCTGGGTGAATCCGTCCCGACTCTTGCCCCTCGGCGCGATTCGGCCTGGCGTGGCTGCGAGCACGGCCATCGAAGTGGGGGCCCGGGAAGGCGAATTGGACCCGCCTGAGGTGACTGTGGCCGATTTGGCGGGAATACGAACCGAGGTCAGGGTCTTGGAGGCCGGCAGCCGATATCGGATAGACTTGACTTTGCCGAACGACTTGCCGGAGGGAACTTTCTCCGGTCGGGTCCAAATCCTCCTCCGGCACCGGATTGACGGGCGGATCGAGGAGGTCCTCAGGGAAGTTCGCCTCCTTGGGGTCGTTCGCGCGTAGGAAATCCGTGATGCGCCAGTCCTTCTCACCTGTGGTCATCCTCGCCTTGACGGCCGGGGCACTCTCTGCCTGCTTCGAACACACTGCGCCTCCGCCCGTGACCTTGGTGCCGGCCGGTCCAGCGCTGCCGCCGCTCCCGGGCGATGCCCAGCCCGTGCTGGAAGACTCTGTGATTCAGGGATTCGATCCCGCTGCACCGGAAGAGTCCATCGCCGGAATGGGGAAAGGTTTGAGCCCTTCAAAACTCTCCTTCGAGTTCGATCGCTACGAGATCGGTGAGATTTATCAGTACGAGCACTACGAGTTCGCCTTTCCTTTCGTCGTGGAGGGCAATGAACCCGTCATCATCACCCAAGTGGACTCGAACTGCGGCTGCACCGACGCGCGCTTGCGCGCGGACTGGGAGGCCACGGAAGGAGAGACGGGGCCGGCCTACGTGATCGGCCGCGAGATTCCGCCCGGGGCCCACGGGTCGGTGATCGGCACTTTCGATCCCGCCTATCGCCGCGGCGACAAGGTCACCACGATCACGATTCGCGGCAACATGCAGGGCACGCCGCTCAAGTTGGACCTGCACGCGGTGATCCGCCCCATCTTCGACGTCAAACCGGAGCAGATTCGTTTCGGCGACGTGCTTTCCGGTCCCGGCAAGGGGCCGCGCCCCAGCCAGGACGTGCGCGTGGTCTCGAAGGCGCCGTTCGAAATCCTCGAATGGAAGCGCTTGCCGGCTGGTCTCAAGATCGAGCCGATCGGTGAAGCCGTGGACACGGGAGTGCTGACCGAATCTGCGCGGAGTTTCCGCGTGACTCTGGGCGGAGACGTCCCCGAAGGCCTGCTGACCGCGCCGGCTATCGCATCCACTTCGCTGGGCATCGATCTGGAGTTCCTCATCTCGGCCAACGTGGTGGGACCGATTCAATACACGCCGCCGCAGCGCGTCGCCTTCGGCTTTCCTGCACTCGGCGAAGAGCGCACCCGGAGCGTGGAAATCGCGGCGAGCATGCCCGGCCTAGTCCTGGCAGTTCCCACGGCGGAAATCTTGGGCGACGCAGCCCAATACATGAAAGCCGAGGTCGAAATCGTGACTCCGGGTTCTGCGCTCCGCGTGAAAGTGACACTGCCGGCAAACACACCCGCGGGCTCCTATCCCGGAATCCTGCGCCTGACTTACCCGAGCGATTCGGGAATCGCTTCGAAGGACTTCATCATCAGTGGCCGCGTGAAGGCATGAACGCGCGTTCGCTTTTCCCTGCCGTTCTCCTCCTGGCTGCCTGCAGCGGCGATACGGGAAGCGCACTGCGCTTCGAACACCCGCAGCTCGATCTCGGTCAACTTTATCAATATGACGAGCTCGATTTCAGCATGCCCTTCGTCATCGAAGGGGACTCAGACGTTCTCCTGGAGTCCATCGAGGTCTCCTGCGGCTGCACGGACGTGCGCGTCGTCGTGGATGGGAAAGTCCTGATGCAGGCCGAGAAGAAGGCGGGGGCCACGCCGCCGCCCGAGCCAGGTAAAGAGGCGGAAGAGGAAGCATTGATTGCCACCGCTGGCGCACAGAATCACGCGCTTCCGCCCGGCACGAAGGGCGAGGTGCGTGGCAGTTATCACCCCGAGAAACGGCTCAACCAGCAGATCGTGGGCATCAGCCTGAGGGGCAGCATGTTGAACTCGCCGACTCGCGCTGAGATCCGCGCCTTCCTCAAGCCGCTGTTCTTGCTCGATCCTCCGCGCGCGGTCTTTGGAACTCTGCTCTCAGGCGCACTCGCGAGCAATCCGCCCGCGATGGAGATGGAGGTCCGCACGGGGCGGCCTTTCGCCATGCGCGGCTGGAAGAACGTTCCGGCGGGCTTGCGCATCGAATTGATGGGGGAGCCGACGACCCAGGGCGAAGGCGCGGAGATCGTGCAACGCCTGCGCCTCTCGCTCGAGAAAGATCTGGGATTGGGCGTGGTCGAACAATTGGTGAGCGCGGGCACCAGCCTCGGTCCCGACCTCGATCTCTACGTCTCTTGGCGCGTGGTCGGACCCGTGACTTACGGTCCGGACCAGATCGTGCCCTTCGGCGTAGCGCTCCAGGGTCGCGAGGTGGAACGGGTGGTGAAACTCTGGCCCAGCGTTCCCGATCTCGTGCTGCCGAAACCCAGGGCAACCCTGCTCGGCGATGCTGCATCCGTAATCCAAGTCAGCGTCGAAGCACTGACCGCAAGCCCCACCAATCCCGAAGGTTGGGTCGTGCGCTGCCTGTTGCTCGCGGGAACTCCTGCGGGTGTCTACAACGGCACCCTGCGGATTTCCTATCCTGAGGGCGCAGGGCTGGCGGACAAAGAACTGGTCGTCTATGCCCGCGTGAAGGAGACGCGTTGAGCCGGGACCTAGGGGAAGTTCTCGTCGGACTGGGAGCGATCAGCGAAGAGCAGTTGCGCGCCGCGCGAGCGGTCGTGACACAGCGTTCGCTGCCGTTGGCGCGCGTGCTCCTGGAGCAGAACGTGGCCGATGAGAGCACGATCATTCGCGCTCAGGCGAAGCTGGCGCGGCTGCCCTTCGTGGATCTCGCGGGCCGCACCCCGCCCGAGCGCATCACGGCCTTGCTCGATGCGAGCGCCGCTTGGGAGCTTGAGGCGATGCCGGTCGCCGAGAAAGACGGCTCGGTCATCGTTGCCGTGGGGGATCCGGAGAAAGCGGTGGTGATGGACACCCTGGGCTTTCTGCTGGACCGTCCGGTGACCCTCGCCCTGGCCGCGCCCACCGCGCTGCGCAAGGCCATGGAGCGCGCTTATGGCGCTGTAGTCAAACCCGGCAGCGTGGCGGCTCGCGCTGCGGGAGAAGCGGCCGCCGAAGAAGCGCCGCTCGTGCGCCTGGTTCACCGCACCTTCGACGAAGCCGTGAATCAGCGCGCTTCGGACATCCACATTGAGCCCTTTGCGGACCGCGTACGCATTCGGCTGCGGATTGATGGTGGCCTCAAAATTTTGGCCGAGCATCCGCCGGAGGTGTTCGCGCCCTTGGTCTCGCACCTCAAGGTCACCGCAGGGCTCGACATTGCCGAGAAGCGCCGCCCGCAAGACGGGCGCATCGCCTACAAGGCCGCGAACCGCGACCTCGACGTGCGCGTCTCGGTGCTGCCCACCAACCACGGCGAGGGCGTGGTGATGCGTTTGCTCGACCGCGAGGCCAACTTGATCTCGTTGGCGCAGTTGGGCCTGAGCCCGAGCGCGCTGAGGTGGTCCAGCGAGGTGATTGAGCGGCCGAGCGGCATTTTCCTGGTCACAGGTCCGACCGGCTCGGGGAAAACCACGACCCTCTACGCGGCGCTCCAGACCCTCAATCGCCCGGATCGCAAGATATTGACCGTGGAGGATCCGGTGGAGTACCGGATTCGCGGCATCAACCAGGTGCAAGTGCATCCGACGATCGGTCTCAACTTCTCGCGAGTGCTGCGCGCCTTCTTGCGGCAAGCTCCGAACGTGGTGCTCGTGGGCGAAATCCGCGACCGCGAGACTGCCGAGGTCGCGATCCAAGCCTCGCTGACCGGACACATCGTGTTCAGCACGGTGCACACCAACGACGCGCCGTCCGCGGTGACGCGCTTGCTCGACATGGGAGTACCGCCGTTTCTGATCGCGACTTCCCTGCAGGGCGTGCTGGCGCAGCGCTTGGTCCGGCGCGTGTGCCCGGAGTGCAGCGCCGAAGCACCCGCAGACGCCATCGAGCGCCGCGTGCTCAATCTGCCCGACGGCGCCCTCCTCAAACGCGGCCGCGGTTGTCGCAACTGCAATGGCACGGGCACTCGCGGCCGGATCGGCGTCTACGAGTGGCTCGACCTCGACGATTCCCTACGCGAGACTCTCTTTCACTCAGCAGAGGGCAGTGCCTTCGTCGCCGCTGCCCAGCGCTCGAGCCGTTATCGCCCGTTGATCGAGGACGCGATCGAGAAGGTGAAGGCCGGTCTCACGACCGTGCCGGAGCTTCTCCGCATCACCAAGGTCAAGTCTGAGTCGACTACATCCGCCGAGGACAAGGCGGCTTCCGCCCCGGCCGCTCCCGCGCCCGGCACCCCGTGATCCCATGGCCCACATCGAACCCGGTTCCCGTCTCGACTTCTGGCTGAAGACCATCGCGGAAAGCGATGCTTCTGACCTCCACCTCGGCGCCTTTCGGCGTCCGATGATGCGGGTGTCAGGCGAACTCATCGCCCTGGAGGACGGCGTGCTCTCCCCTGAGGACACCGAATCCGTGGTGTTGCCGATCGTGCCCCCGCATCGCCGCAAAGATCTAGACGATCTCGGCTCCTGCGACTTCGCCATCGAGCACGACGACGACCGCTACCGGATCAACGTGTTCCGCCAACGGCAGACCTACGCCATGGTGTGCCGGCGCATTCCGCAGAGTCGTCTCACCTTCGACCAGATCGGCGCGCCGCCGGTGCTGCGTGCGCTGGCGCACCTGCCACGCGGCATGATCCTGGTGACGGGTCCCACCGGATCCGGCAAGACCACCACGCTGGCGGCCATGATCCACGAGATCAACATCCAGCGATCCATGCACATCGTGACGCTGGAAGATCCGATCGAATTTCTTCACGAATCGATCAAGGCGGTCGTCAACCAGCGCGAAGTGGGGGACGACGTGGTCTCCTTCAGCGAGGGTTTGCGCCGGGTTCTGCGTCAAGACCCGGACGTCATCCTGCTCGGCGAGATGCGAGATCTGGAAACGACTGCGGCCGCGATCACCGCGGCGGAAACCGGACACTTGGTGTTCGGCACGCTGCACACCACCGGCGCGGCGCGCACCGTGGACCGGATCGTGGACCAGTATCCCAAAGAGCAGCAGGAACAGGTTCGCGCGCAACTCGCGGTTTCCCTGCAGGCCGTGGTTTCTCAAGTGCTGGTTCCGAAAGCCAACGGCAAGGGTCGGGTGGCCGCCTTCGAAATCATGATTCGCAACTCCGCGATCGAGAACCACATCCGTAAGGGCGAAACCTTCAAGATCCCTTCTGTGATGCAAACTCAGCGGCGCCTCGGCATGCAGTTGCTCGACGACCACCTCTTCGATCTTTCGAATGAGGGCATCATCACGCGCGAAGTTGCACTCACCTTCGCCCAACTTCCCGGCGACTTGCGCCAACGCTACTCCGGCGGCACTCCCTCTCAGCAAACCAGCTGATCTGAGGAACGCCCATGGCGGAACGCAAACTGATCGGAAAGATCCTGGTTGACCTCGGGGTCTTGGGGATGGGGCAGCTCCAGGCGGCACTCGCCGAGCAGAAGCGCACCGGCGAACGTCTGGGTCAAGTGCTGCTCGCCAAGGGAGTGATCAGCGAGGACGATCTCGGCCGCGCGCTCGCTCTGCAGCACGGACTTGAATGGCTCCCGGTTTCGGCGCTGAAGCCCTCCGATGACGCACTGGCGATGCTCGACGCCGCCACGGCGCGCGCTTTCGGGGCTTTGCCGCTCCGTGTCGCCGACAAGGTGCTACATCTTGCGGTGGCTGATCCGGATTCTCTGCCACTACTCTCGGATCTCGAAGCCGTGACGGGGTGCAAGATCAAGGCTGCGTTGGCCTCACCGGCCGCCTTGCGCGACGTGGTCGAGAAGTCTTACCGCAAGCAGGCGGAGACCAAAGCCGCCGCGAGCGCGGAGTCGAGTGAAGCCGCCCCGATCGTGCGTCTGCTCGAGAGCATTCTTTCGCGCGCGGTGCGGGATCGTGCCGCGGACGTGCATCTGGAGCCCTATCAAGGCACCTTCCGCATCCGCATGCGGGCCGACGGCGTGCTCTTCGAAGTCGAGCCTCCGCCTGCGCACCTCGCCACGGCGATCGTGTCGCGCGTGAAGGTCATGGCGAATCTGGACATCAGCGAAACGCGGATGCCGCAGGACGGGCGCATCGAGATGAACGTGGACGGACACCGCGTGGATCTGCGGGTGAGCACGGTGCCCACGCAAGGCGGCGAGAGCGTGGTGCTGCGCGTGCTCGATCGCCGCAATCTGCAACTCGACATGACGCGGCTCGGCCTCTTGCCCACGGAGCTCGAGGTACTGGACAAATACGTGCGCTTGCCCCACGGCATCATTCTGGTGACTGGGCCGACCGGCAGCGGCAAAACCACCACGCTGTATTCCCTACTCAATCGCGTCAATGATCCGGACAAGAAGATCCTCACGGTCGAGGATCCGGTGGAATACGACCTTGACGGCATCGTGCAGGTTCCGGTGAACGACGAGATCGGCGTGAACTACGCGCGGGTGCTGCGCACCATGCTGCGCCAGGATCCCGACATCATCCTGGTCGGTGAGATTCGAGATCCGGAAACTGCGCAGATCGCGGTGGAGGCCTCGCTGACCGGTCACCTCGTGCTCTCCACTTTGCACACCAACGACGCGCCTTCCACCGTGACCCGGATGGTGGATTTGGGGGTCGAGCCTTTCTTGCTCGCCGCGACGCTCGAAGGCATCGTCGCGCAGCGCTTGGTGCGGCGTGTCTGCGAAAAATGCACCGAGGAGTACCTGCCGGAGAAGGAGTGGCTGGACAAGGCCGGGATTTCCAATTCCGAGAGCTTCCGCCGCGGTCGCGGATGCGATACTTGTCACTGGACCGGTTACTCGGGCCGCATCGCGATCTACGAGATTCTGACCCTGGACGCTGACCTCAAAGAGCAGTTCCTGCGCAGTCCGAGCACTCTGGCCTTGCGCGAACTCGCGCGGAAGCGCAAGATGCGCACCCTGCGCGAGCGGGGCATGGAACTGGCCCG
>CAZCXL010000104.1:0-8490 GCA_964502625.1 uncultured Planctomycetales bacterium
TGAAGATCAAGTATCGCGAATCGTTTCGCCCGTTCGCGCCGATCGTGCTGCGCGAGGAAGCGCACAATTGGTTCGAGATCGACGCGCAGGACGAGAGTCCGTACATGCTAATCGTCGCGCCGGTGCGCGAAGAGAAACGCGTGGCCTCCAACGGTGACGCGAGCAAACTCACGGGTCTCGACAAGTTGAAGGTGGTGCGCTCTGAGATCCCGGCGGTGACGCACGTGGACTACAGCGCGCGACTCCAAACCTTGGATGAGGAGCGCCACGGCCGCGTTTACCGCCTGGTGCGCGAGTTCGCCAATCAATCCGGCTGCCCGGTGATGATCAACACCTCATTTAACGTGCGCGGCGAGCCGATCGTGTGCACGCCGGAAGACGCATATCGCTGCTTCATGATGACCGAGATGGACGTGCTGGTGGTCGAGGACTGCGTGATGGTGAAGGAAGAGCAGCCCGACGCCGGCAAATTCGACCGCAAGAAGCACCTCGCCGCCTTCGATTTGGATTAACCCCATGATCGCACTCGAACTCAAGCCCTCAGCCAAACAACTGCGCGTCTTCGGCGCGGCGGCGCTGGTGTTTTTCGGCCTGATGGGCTGGTGGCTGCATGCGCATGCGCATCCGAATTGGGCCCTTGCGTTCTGGGTAATTGCAGCAGTGAGCGGCGTCGCCGCGCTCGTCTGGCCGAAAGCCAGCCTTCCGCTCTATTGGGCGCTGACCTTGATTGCCTTTCCACTCGGCGTGGTGCTGTCTTACGCGATGCTCGGCGTGATGTGGTACGTGGTCATGACGCTCGTCGCGCTGATCTTCCGCCTGCTCGGCAAAGATCCGCTCGAGCGCAAATGGGACAGATCCGCGAAGTCCTATTGGAAGACTTATCCGAAGACCACGAGTCGCGAGCGTTACTTCAGCCAGTTCTAATCCGATGACCAACGACCCCAGCAAGGACAAAGAGTTCTCCGATCAGCTCGGCCAGAAGAAATCCGGTTTCTTCGGCGAGTTCTGGGCCTATCTCCGCCACAGCAAAAAGTGGTGGATGCTGCCGATCCTCGTGATCCTGCTGGTGCTCGGCGTCTTCGTCCTGCTCTCCAGCACCGGCCTCGGCCCCTTCATCTACGCGCTCTTCTAATACGGAGTCGCACTCTGTATTCCGGGCGCGGTGCCGGGCCGTCAAACATCCCGCACGGCAACGCAATCCGCTTCGATTTCGACTAGCCATGCGGGGTTGATGAGCCCCTTCACTTCCACGAAGGTGCTGGCCGGCCGCACCGCGCCGAAAACCTCCCCGTGCGCCCGTGCGGCTTCCTCCCAGCGGCTGATGTCCGTCAACATCACCCGCGTGCGAATGACCTCGTCCAGGCGGAAACCCGCGTCCGAGATCGCGCGCGCAATGATTTCGAGGCAGCGATGTGTTTGGCCGTAGACGCTTCCAGGAGACGCCACGCCACCATCCGCCGCAATCGGCGCCGTGCCAGAGACGGCAAGCTGATTCCCCACCCGCACGGCCCGCGAGAACCCAATCTGCGCTTCGAAAGGCGAGCCGGAGGAGACGAGTTTGCGCATCGATTTACTGGGCTTTCATCAACTCACGATAAACCGCTTCGGCCACTTCGGCGCAGCCTTGGGGGTTCAGATGCAAGTCGGTGGCAAGATGCTTGGAGTAGCCCATCGGCGCGGGGAGATAGGGAATCCCCTTCTCTCGGCAGTAGCGGCCGAGGGACCACGCATAGAGGTTGGCGTGCGGGAACAGTACGAGCACGCGACGATTCGCGGCGCGACATTCATTCACATATTTCTGGAGCGCCTCCGCAGAAGGTCCGGTAGGAAACGGGGAGCCTTGCGCAAGCATCTCCCAGATCTCGGGCGTCATGTCCGGGCCGATGTTGTCCGCCATCACCTCCACGGGCACGTCTATCGCGCCGCGGCCCTTGAACATCATCCGCAGCGCCACCGGAATCTGCATCACGTAGAGATTGCGACGGAGAGTGTCCGTCATGCGGCCGAGCGTGTGGCCGAAGCTCGACTTGCGATCATGCGCAAGATCTTCCAGATCCTCGCCGGGGTCGTTTTTGAACGGGAGGATCACCACGATCTCAGGAGGGAATTCTTCCGCGAAGCGTCGCGAACGCTCCGTGGCGTCGCGCAGACCGAAGCCGTCCACGCCAAGATTGAGCACCAAAAACTCCGGCCCCAACAACTTTTGCAACTGCGCCGGGTAGGACTCCTCCGCAGTCACCCCCCAACCCATGGTCATCGAGTCTCCAACGCAATGAACGATGCGCCGCGGCTTGCCCTCATAGTTCAGCTCCAGCGCAGTGTCCGGATCCGGCCGACGCAGTCCCTTCTCATCCAGCACCAGCCGGTAATCCAGCGCCAAACTGCCATCCTTTCTCGCGAACAGGTAGTGCGCGCTGCCGCCCGGCATGAGGTCCCGCTTGCTCCAGTCTCGGTAAATGTGGGTCCGGCGGTCGGCCATGGCCACTGCGATCTCCTGAGGATTGAGCACCCGTAAAACGATTTCCAACAGGAGCAGCAAAATGCCGAACAAAACCGCAGTGAAAATAAATTTTTTCCCGCGTGAGAGTTTCGGCGGCGCCTGAATGACGGACCCCGGCGGGCCACCAGGCGGAGAATGGACAGCGGCAGCGCTCATTTCAGACGAATCCTAGCCTCTCGGAGCCAACCCCTCGCCTTCCTCTGATCGAACCCATCCAGCAAGCTAATCGCCTCTTCTCGCATGAGTGGTATAAATGAGTCGGACCCCCACTCATGAGCGATCACGCGCACCCCCCCGCGCAGACCCGCCTCCTCGCGACTTCACTAGCGATCAGCTTGCTGACCGCACTAGTTTCGGCACAACAGGAGAGTCTGCATTTACGTCCTGACGAGGAGATTCCCGACTTCGCGCGGGATAACGAGCGGCGGATTGATCCGTCCTTCGACTCCTGGCGCTCCGAGGTATTGCACGACGCGGCGAAGCCAGTGCTGAAAGAGTTCTTGCACTCGCTCGCGGACGGCCAGGATTTCGCGAAAGTGAAATTCGCAGAGGACTTCAGTTGCACCGTACTCCGTCCGGCCATCACTCCGATTTACAACGACGGCACCATCGCCGTGAGCAGAGCACCGTTGATCCCAGAGGAGCGCTACGGATTGGACAAGTTACCGAGCCTCGCACGCGCATTTCGCGCCACTGTCGGACCGGAGGCTGAACTCGGTAACTTCGTGATGAAATTGGTGGGCGTGGACGTGGACGGACCGACCGAGTTCCGCATCCGCGCCTTTCTCCATACGCACACCGCGAGTCCGGGAATGACCTTGCAGTGGAACGTGGAGTTGCAGTCTGAGTGGACGGTCGGCGCCAGCGACCGCGAAGCCAAACTGCGCGGCATCACGATTCTCCGCTATGAAGAGGTGGCAGGTCCGGCCGGCTTGTTGCCTGACTATTCCGCGAAGGTCTTGGGCGGCACCGCCGGATGGAGTCAGCAGTTGTTGTTGGGCACGGAAGATTGGACCGCGCGGGTAGATCGCAGTTTCGGGCGCTCGTACATCGGCTCGCAAGGCCTCGCGGTTGGCGATCTGGACGGCGACGGTCACGATGACATTTACTTCTGCCAGCAGGGAGGCCTGCCGAACCGGCTTTGGCTCTGGCGACCCGGCGGCGCAGCGGTGGAAGCTTCCGCGGCCATGGGCCTCGACTTCCTAGACAAAGCCCGAAGCGCGTTGATCGCGGACTTTGACAATGACGGGCTGCAAGACATCGCGCTCACGATCAGCATGGACCTCGCACTGTGCTGGAACCTGGGCAACGGACGCTTCGTGACGACTCGCGTTCGCGGAGAAGGAATGGATGAAATCTATTCCCTGGCTGCCGCGGACCCAGATGGTGACGGGGACCTCGACATCTACGCCTGTCGCTACACAACGGGGGGCCTCTTGGCGGCGACACCTCACCCGTACCACGACGCCACCAACGGCGCGGCCAACGTGTTCTGGCGCAATGAAGGCTCTCGTAACTTCGCCGTGGCCACGGCTGAAGTCGGGCTCGACGACAACAACTCCCGCTTCAGTCTGAACGCGATCTGGGAAGATCTAGACGACGACGGGGACGCGGATCTGTACGTAGTGAATGATTTTGGACGCAACAACCTTTATCTGAACGATGGCGGCAAGTTCCGCGACGTGGCCGCCGAGCGGAATGCCGAAGACCTCTCTGCAGGAATGGGTGCGACCATCGCAGACGTCGATCTGGACGGCGACTGGGACATCTACGTCACCAACATGTTCTCCTCGGCTGGGCGACGCATCGCTTCCCAAGACGATCGATTCATGGGAGGCGAACAGCAGGAATTGCACAAGTTCTACGTGCGCCACGCGCGCGGCAACTCCTTGCTGCTGAACAACGGTGCCGGCACCTTCTCGGATTCCACCGACACTGCTGGCGCAGCGGTGGGTCTGTGGGGATGGGGATCCATTTTCTTCGAGCTCGACAACGACGGCTCCCCGGACATCTACGCGCCCAACGGGTTTCTCACCAACAAGGAGAGCGTGGACTTGTGAAGTCTGTTCTGGCGACGCGTGACGTCGCAATCCGGTGGACCAGGCGATGCCCCGACCGAGGCCTACCAAGACGCGTGGGCCAGCATGGGATTGTTGGCCCAGAAAGGGCGGCTTTCCTGGAGTGGCCGCGAGTCAAATCGAGTCTTCCTCAACCTTGGCGGCGGCAAATTCTCTGACATCAGCGGTTTGACCAACGCAGACTGGCTGCAAGACGGCAGAGCGTGCGCTCGGCTCGACTGGGACGAAGACGGCCGTCAGGATCTCGTGCTGCGCAACCGCAATGCCCCGCGCGTGCGCCTGATGCTGAATCGCTGGCCGCGGCCGGGCAACTGGCTGCAGGTCGATTTGGTCGGCACCGCGTGCAACCGCGACGCAGTCGGCGCGCAAGTGAGGGTTGAAGTGGAAGACCGCGTGCTGCGAGGCAGCGTGCGGGTTGGGGAAGGCTTCTTGTCCGCGTCGTCCAAGCGCCTGCACTTCGGGCTCGGCTCCGCCTCCGAAGTCTCGCGCGTGCAAGTGAAGTGGCCCGGCGGCGGAGTGGAAGAATTTAGCCATCTCGCCGTCAATCAACGGCTGCGCATCGTCCAGGGCGCGGGAACTCCCGTAATTGTTCCCTCAACCCCGGCCGTGGAGCTGCTCGGAGCCGTTCCCGAAGCTGCGCAACCCGCCGCGGATCACCGAATCGTGCGCGTCCCTCTGACTCAGCGCCTGCCCATGAGCCAGATTCCGCTTCCGAGTTGGGATAACCCTGATCGCGTCGTGGCAGATCTGGCCGGAAGCCCGCTGTTGATCAACTTCTGGTCCTCCACTTGCGGCGAATGTTTAACGGAGTTCGACGTTCTCCAGAAGCGACAATTGGCGCTCGCGCGCACCAACCTCAAAATCGTTCCCATTTTGGTCGAAGACGGCTACTCGCCCGAGAGCGCGCGAACATTGCTTGCCACCTACGGCCTTGACCGCTTCGGCGGTGTGGCCGACGAACACACCAAGGCCGCCTTGGCCGCCATTTTCGAGGAAGTACTGTTCGACAGCGAGGACATGCCTCTCCCGTGCAGCCTCTTGCTCGATCGCATGGGCCAGTTAACGGTCATTTACTTGGGGCCGGTTCGCTATCGCGAGTTGGCCGCCGATCTCGACTTGGTGGCGCGCCTCCCGCTGAACTCCGTCCAGGAAACCGAGCTAAGCGGCGGAAATCTTCTCTTCGCGAGACTGCGCGACTTCGAGGGCCTGGCCCGGCGGTTCACGGAGATTGGACTGCCCAAGGCAGCGGCGGAGTACCAGCGCTACCAAGCCGAGATGATGGCCCTGACCGGCCGCTAGTCGACGGCTTCGCCCAGTCCATGCGCCTTGCGTCCGCCCCGCGCGACGCGAGGCGCGGTGATCCGGGCGTCCAGCAACGCGCGGCAGGTGGAAAGGCTGCGCTCGGCAAGCTCGGCGGCCCCTTCGTGCAATGACGCGCTGCGCTGCACCGCGCGAACGTTGTTCTCCATGTCCTCGCTCGACCAGCCTCGCGAGTGAGCGACGAAAGGAAACTGCGGGAACTGGCATCCCAACTCGCCGAAGAAGGTCATCATCTGCCCCACCACGGCTTGCACGTTGTCTTGACCGCCGGTCACGATCATGCCGACCACCTTGTCTCGCAGCAGCACACGGTTGGCGATCGTCTCCTGATTCTGAATGCAGTTCATGCGCTCTACCATCCGGTAATACAGTGAGGAGGCCTGACCCCAACGGATCGGAGTGGCGATCAAGAACACGTCGGCCCACTGCGTGAACGCCTCGTAGACGCGGTCCATCTGGTCGCTCGGATCCATCTGGGTGATGGAGCACGGCCAAGTGCAGGCACGCGCGGCCTTGGAGTAGTAGCCCTCGCAAGCGCGAAACTTCAATTCCGCGAGCCGGATCAGCCGAGTTTCCGCGCCGAGTTCCTTCGCGCGCGCAAGCGCGGAATCCAGCAGCGCGTCACTCGTCGAATAGCGCGGCTGAAGGAGATCCATGTTGGTGGTCGAGATGCCCGCAACCCGCAAGGGCGCATCCATGGCCGGGCCGCCGGGTTCGCCGCGCCGGGCAAAATTCTCGAGAGGATGCGGCGCATGCGGTTGCTTCGCGCGGCGGGTGGACGCTTCGGCCGCAATCCAGACGCGCCCGCCCTCGACCTTCACCTCATGGCGCGGAACGCGGTCAGCCTCATAGCCTGGCTCGCCTTCCCCGCTGGCGTGGTGAAACTTCCAGCCATGCCAAGGGCAGACGAGATAGTCGCCGTCCAGCCTTCCCTGGCCGAGCGGACCGCCCACATGGTTGCAAACACCGCTCACTGCGTGGAACTTGCCGTCACGATGCGTCAACGCAATGCGAGTGCGCGCGCCGATGACCACCTCTTGCAGTTCCTGGCGCGCAAGGTCTTCCGCGCTGCCGACGTCGTGCCATTGAGGCGACTGTGCGTTCATGAGCGATTGTTCTAGCATGACCACGCCATGGAAATCCCGACCCGGCTCAAGCTTGAGGTACAGGCTCAGCCCACGGATGACTCCTGCGGGCCGACTTCGCTCCACAGCGTCTACCGCTATTGGCGGGATGACGTTGCGCTGGACCAGGTCATTGCCGAAGTTCCGCGCCTCGAAGACGGCGGCACGATCACCGCGCTCCTGGGTACTCATGCGCTGCGGCGCGGCTACACCGCAGTACTCCGCACCTGCAACGTGCGGACCTTCGATCCCACCTGGTTCGGCTCCAGCGGAGCCTCAATTCCGGCGGCGGAGCTCACGACAAAACTCCTGGCACAGGCTGAAGTGAAGCCGAAGGCCAAAACCCTGTTTATCGCCGAGTCCTATCGGGATTTTCTCAGCGCGGGCGGACGCATCCGCTTCGAAGCCCCCACCACACGGATGCTCGCGCGAATCTTGCGTCGCGGCACCCCGATCTTGGTAGGTCTCTCGGCTACCTACCTGCACGGTTCCATCCGCGAGCGGCGTGAGGATGCCGCGGACGACGACGTCGGCGGCTATCCGGTCGGCCACTTCGTGGTGCTCCATGGTTATGACCCTGCGCGCCGCATCGTGATGGTGGCCGACCCGCTGGGTGATCGAACCAAGCGCCAATCGCTCAACTATGAAGTCTCTCTCGAGCGCCTGATCGCGGCTATCTTGCTCGGCGCGATCACCTACGACGGCACCCTCCTGGTGATTGAACCTGCCAACCGACCGAGACGTTCCAATGCCTAACCTCGTCGTAGTCGAGAATCCGCGCAACTGGCAGTTGCACTTGCCTGGCGCGCAAGTCGTTGCCGCGCGAGATTACCTCGCCGATCCGGAGCTGGCCGCAATTCCGCGCGCGCGCGTGTTCAACCTCTGCCGCTCGCATGGTTATCAAACCACCGGCTATTACGTTTCGCTGCTCGCCGCAGCACGCGGGCATCGTCCGCTGCCTTCGATCGAAACGCTGCAGGATCTGAAATTGGCGGCAGTGCTGCGGGTTGCCGGCCAAGATCTTGACTCGCGCATTCAGCGCACGCTGCATCCGCTCAAAACTGCGGAGTTCGAGCTCTCCATCTATTTCGGACGCAACCTCGCCGCGCGCTACGACGCGCTGGCCCGCTCGCTCTATGAGCAATTTCCAGCGCCCTTGCTGCGCGCGAGTTTCCTTCGCAGCCGCAGCGGACGCTGGCGCCTGGATGGCATTCGTGTGCTCGGCACCGCGGAAATTCCCACGGAGCACCGCGCCTTCGTTGGAGAGCAGGCAGAGCGTTTCTTCGACCGCCCGATCCGCACGCGCAAACCGCGCGCGGCGCGGTGGGAACTCGCCATTCTCTGGGAAGAATCCGATCCTCTGCCGGCAAGTAATGCGCGCGCCATCAAGCGCTTTTGCGCCGCTGCGTCCGACGCCGGACTTCGCCCGACTTTGATCGGCAGCGAAGATGCCGGCCGCATCCCTTCC